>JANOUN010000632.1:0-8508 GCA_031416875.1 Planctomycetota bacterium
TGCTGGTCGGATCATTTACGATCGACGGGAAAGAGAGCGAAGGTGCCCCGAAGGCGGAACGATACGAAATTGAGAGCGTCACCAAGGCGTCTGAGAATCTCTGGATCTTCATGACACGTGTGAAGTACGGCAAGCTTGACACAAAACTGCCGATCACTGTCCCTGTCGAATGGGCAGGCGACACGCCGATGGTGTCGCTCACAAACGCCAACCTGCCGGGACTTGGAGAAGGCTTTTCTGCCCGCGTAATCTTCCATGAAAACCGCTACGCCGGTACATGGCAGCATGGCGCGATCGGCGGACACATGTTTGGCAAAATCGAACGAGCGACGGTGGACAAATCCAAGGACGCGAAGTAACTCTCCGAGGCAGTTCGGCAGCGAAGAGACCATCCTTCCGAGCAGTCAGTGGTTTGTTTTCTGGCTGCGCGACTTGGTCAATTCGATACTATTCAGTACTGGAAACAAAGGTGGAAACAAAGGAAGGGGAAACAAAGGTGTCAGAAGGGGAAACAAAGGTGTCAGGAACCGAATCCGCCATTTTTTATCGAAACGTTTTCTGACACCTTTAACGTTTTCTGACACCTTTAACGTTTTCCACGAAATCCGCGATCGAATTGATGGTGGCTAAGAGACTGTTCTGGCGGCCAAGGGGATCGAAAGCGGTCAGTACCACGAACGCGTGCAGGCATAAAGGGGGCCAATTAGCCCTTTGTGGGCAGCGGACCGCAGGTTTGCAAACTATTTTATCGTTCGTTCAATTGACGTTTGTCAGAAAAGCATCATAAAAAAGTACTGCCCGCGAATGGCGCAAATGAACGCGAATACTTTGCTGACTTCATTCGCGCCGATTCGCGCTATTCGCGGGCAAACACACTTTGTCACTTTGAGAATCATCTGCAGCCCATGAATTCAGGACTATCCCACAACGGCCGCGTGTATATCGAAACCGTCGGCTGCCAGATGAATATGCTGGACAGCGAACTGGTCGTGGCCGCGCTGCGCAAAGAGGGATATGAACTGACGGACGATCCCAGGGATGCCGACACCGTTCTGTTCAACACCTGCAGCGTCCGCGAACATGCTGAACATAAGATCTACAGCGCCCTGGGTCGGCTGAAATTCAGCAAACGCAATCGGCCGCAGAAAGTCATCGGCGTGCTGGGCTGTATGGCTCAGAAGGATCAGGATTTGATTTTTCAGAGAGCGCCGTATGTGGACATTGTGGTTGGCACCGGGCAACTGGCAGAAATCCCGCGCATGATTCGCGAGACGCGCGAATCTGCGGTTCGAGTCCAGACGAAAGCCGTCAGTCTGGGACGCCGTGACGGATCACGATCCGAAGTGTCCGACAGTTTTCAGAGTTACGATCCGTTGCGTGATCCTGAAATGCGTCCGACGCCGTTTCAGGCATTTGTACGCATCATGATTGGCTGCGACAAGTTCTGCACTTACTGTGTTGTGCCTGCCACACGGGGGCCGGAACAAAGCCGCCCGCCGGCACATATTCTGAAGGAAACCAGAGTCCTTGCAGATCAGGGCGTAAAGGAAATCACGTTGCTGGGCCAGACGGTCAACAGTTACAAATACACAGAAGACGGACGCCTTGTGCGTTTGTCCGAATTGCTGGAGCAGTTGCACGATGTCGAGGGGATCGAACGTATTCGTTTCATCACGAACTTTCCTCGTGATATGACCGACGACCTGCTGCAGGCCGTTCGCGACCTGCCCAAGGTCATGAAGTATCTGCATGTGCCACTGCAGTCCGGCTGCGATGAAGTACTCAAACGCATGAAGCGCGGTTACACGGTGGGTGAGTACCGTGAAATGATGCATCGCATCCGCGAACAGATTCCGGGGTGTGCCATTTCCAGCGACTTCATTGTCGGCTTCTGTGGCGAAACAGAAGAAGCGTTCCAGAAGAGCATGGATCTGGTTCAGGAATGCCGCTTCAAGAACAGCTTTATCTTTAAGTACAGCAAACGCGAAGGCACGAAGGCGTTTGAGATGTTTGAAGATGATATCCCGGATGACGTCAAACGTCGTCGCAACAACGAAATGCTCGATCTGCAGAACCGGATCAGTGAAGAAGACAACGCCGAGTTTATCGGCCGTCGTGTGTCCGTGCTGGTCGAAGGTCCGAGTAAATCGGCGGCAAAACGGGCGGCCCGTGAAGGTCAGCCGATGGATCACGGCGGGTTACTGCCGATCGCGCAGGAACACCATCGCAATCATCAAGGGCATGACCATGATCATGACGAAGAACCGCAGATGCTGCAACATGCGTCACCGGAAGCCGCGCGATTGGCCCTGCAACTGACGGGGCGTTCGGAATGTGATCGCATCGTGGTGTTCGATGGCAATCCTCGTTTGATCGGTACGACGGCTGAAATTGAAATCCACGATTGTACGAGCACCACGCTGATGGGCTCGATCGTCACCCGCGAACTCCAGCACGGCACCGGTCTGCTGCTGCCGATTCTGTCGTAGCATTCGAATGATCCTGACCCAGGGTCTCCCTGGGAAAACGTCCGCCACCGGGCTGTTGATTTATACCGCGTGCGGTTGAGGATGGCACATTCGTTGAACCGCGTGGGCACCGCCCCGCGCGGGGGACTCAATTAAGCAGGGCGCTGCTCGCGCGGCCCGCTGGGTACGCGGCTAAACGCGCCAATGCCAACCGCATGCGGTAAAATCGCAGGGTGCGTGAAGCGGAGCGCATCGCACCATTTGGGGACAGCGTGAAAAACTGGTGTGTTCCGCTGGCGCTGCACACACCCTACAACAACTTCCAGTCCTGACGCTGGCCGATTCCGATTCCGTGCAGCTGGCCGAATCCGTCCGCGCGATCGGTTATCCGCTGTCCGATGTGCTTGGCACTGATGTCAAAGTCACGACCGGCACGTTGGCAGGCATCGTGCAGGACAAGCAGCGGGGCAAGCGAATTCAGATCGACGCGTCGATCAATCCTGGAAACAGCGGCGGGCCGGTTGTGAATGGGGTTGGTCAGGTGGTCGGTGTCGCCAGTGCCAAGTTATCCGGCTCGTCAGTCACTTCCGTAGGCTTTGCAGCCCCGATCAATCAGCTTCGCACGCTGGCGGCATCTGTCAATATGCCGTTTCCAGTCGCAGCTGCGGGACAGGAGCTTGCTGGAACTGAGGTCGCTCGGCGGGTGACGCCAGCAGTCGCCTATATTCGCGTCTGGGGAAACAGTGCCGGCCATCTCTACAACGTGTCCTACACAGCCAGTTTTTCGGAATCACAGCAACAGACGCGGAGAATCGGCCGCGGCATTCCGATGCCTGGCCCGCCCTCGTTTCCATCCCACACGTCCGATCAGGGACGATTGACCGTGAATGCGCTGGGCGAAGTCGTGGAATTCCAGGGTAAGGAACAATTGCCTGCCGTGCTTGGACCGGTCGGGATCTTTTTTCTGGAACCGCTGGATGCCTATTCAGAATCACAATGGCAGACCGAAACAGAAACGAATCTGCAACGCATCAAGCGCGAAGACAGTGGTCCGTTTGGCAGAGGTGGACCATTTGGCGGACGACGCGGGTTCGGCGGCCCGCCGGGGTTCCCTGATCCGTTCGGTCGTGATCAGGAGGATGAAGTTGTCGAAACGATTCCGGCAACAGAAAAGACGTCGTATCGCGTTGAGAATTCGCTCAACAACAAAATCTCGATCGCAAAGTCGTACGAATTCACGGCCACACGGTCAAATGGTCAGTCCTATATGAACATTCGGGGTAACGGCACCGTCGTGTTCGATACTGAACGCGGCATGCCCGCCAGTCTGGAATTCAATTCCAGAATTCAGCAGCAGGATGAAGGACAGACGATCGATATCCCGGTCAAGATCACCTACTCGCTGCGCAGCGTCGAAGAAATCCAGCAGGAAAAGGATCTGGCGGAAGCGAACCGCAAAAAGCAGGAACAAGAAAAATCGACGCCCAATCCTGCACTGGTCGATGAATTGCTGGCTCAGTTGAAAGCTCAGGAAGGCGGATCAGGTGCGACCCAGCCTCTGACGAGACTGTCGCAGATCGCGGTGGTGGATTCGAAGCGGAATGAAGTCATTCGCGTGATGAAAAATCACATGACGAACAGTAATGGTTTTGTGCGCAAATCCGCGACCGAAGTCTTCTGCTCATGGGCAACTGCCGAGCATCTGCCCGAGCTGCGTAAAGTGCTTGAAGATTCCGATGGCTTAATGTTCGATGCCAGAAAACGGGCTTTCCAGACGATCGCAAAAGTGGGGACCGCCGATGACTATCCGGCGCTGATTGGTCTGATCACGGATGGCTTCCTGAGACACGAGGTCAAAACTTTCCTGATTGGGATTGGTCCGGCAATCGAGGATCCGATCCTGAAGAAAATCGATTCCATCAGTGATATCGGTGCCCGCAATGAATTGATCGACGTTCTGAAGAAAGTCGGCACGAAAAAAAGCATCGATCTGCTGGAGAAACTGGCAAAGGATGGAGGTTCAAAACATAACGCGACTCAGGCGTTGGATGCGATCCGGGCTCGACAGTGATCGATTCGCGGCTGGCCAGTTCGTGAATTTGTAGGGTGTGACAAGCGGCAGCGCAGGCACACCATGTCTGTGATTCGGTGTGCCTGTGCGTTGCTTGTCACACCCTACAGATTGCGCATGGTCAATAACTCGTCAGCCGTGGTAATCGAATCCGTACCGTAGAATTCCTCTCGCAGATCGGTAAGATGGGCCTCCTTCCAAAATTACAGCCGCTTTAGCTTAAATCCACCCACCTTGCCGTTTGACTCATGTCCCCATTGAGAATCGCGAACGGTACAAAACAAATCGGAAAAACTTCATGCCAGGACTTTCCAGACGAACTTCCCTGCTGCACAGCGCAGCGCTGTGTCTTCTGACGCTGTCTGTCTATGTCGTCCCGGAGGCGGCTGCTTTCGCCGATGCACCGGAAGGCTTTACGCCGTTGTTCAATGGCCGAGACCTGACGGGCTGGAAAGGACTCGTTGGAAATCCGAAAACGCGGGCCGCGATGTCGCCGGAAGAACTTGCGGCGAAGCAAAAAGTAGCCGATGAGAGCATGCGGGCGCACTGGAGCGTGGCCGACGGAGTGCTCGTCTTCGACGGAAAAGGAGACAGTCTGTGTACAGCCGAAGACTATGGAGATTTCGAACTCTATGTGGACTGGAAGATCCTTGAAGGCGGTGACAGCGGCATTTATCTGCGAGGAAGTCCCCAAGTGCAGATGTGGGATACGAACTTCGAGGATTACTTTCGTCACGGAGCAGAGAACGGTTCCGGTTCACTTTGGAACAACCAACGAAACCCTCGGTTCCCTTTGGTGAAAGCGGACAAACCGGTCGGCGAGTGGAACACGTTCTTCATTCGCATGGTGGGCGAACGCGTCACCATCAGACTGAATGATCAGCTTGTTGTCGATAACGTCGTCCTGGAGAACCTGTGGCAGCGCGAGCTGCCGATCTATCCTCGCGGGCAGATTGAGCTGCAAAACCACGGCAACTCTCTGTATTTCAGGAACCTGTACATTCGTAAAATTGGGGCTGAAGAAGCGAACACGCTGCTCGCGAAAAGTGATGCCCGGCACTACGTCAGCATTTTCAATGGACGTGACTTCAGCGGGTGGAAAGGTGAATTGGAGAACTATGAAGTGGTAGACGGATCCTTCCGCTGCAGAGAAGCCAAGGGAGGCACGGTCTTCACTGAAAAACAGTATTCCGACTTTATCGCACGGGTGGAATTCAAACTTCCGGCTGGCGGCAACAACGGGCTTGCTCTCCGTTACCCCGGCGCAGGTGCTCCGCATGTGGACGGCCTGGAACTGCAGGTGCTGGATTCGGAAGACCCGAAATACGCTGCGCTCGATCCGCGACAGTATCACGGTTCGGTGTATGGGCTCGTGCCGGCACATCGGGGGTATTTGCGTCCAACGGGCGAATGGAATTTTCAGCAGGTGACGCTGCGCGGTTCAAAGATCAAAGTCGAGCTGAACGGTTTCACAATTCTGGACAGCGACTTGAGTGAAGTCAAAGAATCAAAGGATGGTGCCCTGCCACCGGGTGCAAAGAACGTAAGCGGCCATTTTGGGTTTGCCGGTCACAATGACCCCGTGGCCTTCCGCAATATTTCCATTCGCGAACTTCCCGGAGAACCTGCCGAACCTCCGTCACGTGATACCGCGATTAGTCCCAAAGACGGCCCGATCAGACTGTTCAACGGACGAAACATGGAGGGACTGTACACATGGATCAAAGATGCGACCTGGTCAGATCCGAACAAGGTGTTCACAGTCAAAGATGGCATGATTCATATTTCGGGTAATGGTTATGGCGGGATCATCACGAACCAGGCCTATCGTGATTACCATCTGATTCTGGAATTTAAACTGGGCGACAAGACCTGGGGAGACCGCGTGGATCGGGCACGTGATTCCGGGTTGCTGCTTCACTGTTGGGGGCCCGAAGGCGGCTATGCGCTCACCTGGATGGCGTCGATTGAAGCTCAGATCATTGAGGGTGGTGTCGGCGACATTCTGGTGCTCACCGGAGCACATCCGGAAACTGGCCAGGTGTTTCCAACGACAGTGACAGCAGAGACCACGAAGGACCGTGACGGAGAACTCGTCTGGAAGAAGGGCGGTGACCCGACCACAATTTCGGCAGGCCGCATCAATTGGTTTGGCCGTGATGTCGAATGGGCTGACAAGACTGGATTTCGAGGACGCGACGACGTGGAAAGCACGCACGGCGAATGGACTCGGATGGAGGTTATCGCCGACGGCGGGCATTTGCAGTACAAGGTCAATGGCGTCGTGGTGAATGAAGCAATTGCCGCCAAACCTGATTTCGGTAAGCTTTTGTTGCAGACAGAACAGGCGGAAATGTTTGTCCGTCGATTCGAACTCTGGCCTCTGGGTAAGGCTCCAGCGGACGAACTGAAACAGGATTGAGTTCGGTTGCGACTGTTTCCTCCGCCATGGCCACTGAGACAGTCGAACCAAGCCACGTTCAGTGTGACAAGCGGAGTTTCGCAGGGTGGGACTCGCGTGCGCAAAAGTTACGCTTATTTGGGGCAGTTTGTTGATCCGTTTCTTTGTTCGGTCACCACGGCAGGCGTGTCCGAAGGGTTTTGCCGCAACGCGGCACAATGTGAAAGCCTGGGGCATCGCCCCAGGAAACAGGCAATCTCCAGCAGGAAAGCCCTGAAAGGGCGTGAGGAGGAGACACGATCCTATCGCCCCGTTTGGGCTTGGAACATTCGTTTCGCATTTTCCCAAGGGCTTTGTCTTGGGCTTTCACACGCGTGAAACGCTGAATTCACCCACCGAACGCCCGGATTCTGACGATTCCGCCGTCAATTCCATGACTTTTGGCTCAGTTTTCGGAGGGCGCTGTTCCGTTCCTTGACCATGAAACACTGGCTCCCAATAATTCAGCACTCTCCAGGGGGGCTAATCAGCTTCCCAAACCGCTCTTGCCATAACTCGCGGGATTTTGAAAAATGAAGCCGGAAGAACTGAAAGGTTTTCGGACGTTGCTGAGACTGCTTCAGGCACGCCTTCGAGGCGATGTGGAACAATTGCAGGAAGAAGCATTTTCAAATTCAGAATCGGGCAGCGACCAGCGGTCTTCCAATCATATGGCCGAAATGGGTTCAGACGCCTGGGATCTGGATTTCTCATTGCAGCTGGTTGAGAACGATCAGGGCGTGCTGGAAGAAATTTCGCATGCTTTGAAAAAAGTCGATGAAGGCACTTACGGACTTTGTGAACTGTGTCTGGAACAAGGACTTCCGGAAACCAAAGCGAAAATCCCCAAGGCGCGACTTCAGGCAATCCCACATGCTCGAAACTGCGTCGATTGCGAACGAAAAAAGGAATTGAGCCGTTGAAGCCGACTGTGCCCGGAAATCGAATTCCAGTCTATGCCACGATCGCCATGCTGGCGTTGACCGCGGATCTGGGAAGCAAAGAATGGGCGTTTCAGTCACTGGGGCTCCACGGTCGTTCCCGATTGCTGATCGATTCATGGCTCAAGTTTGAATTGCTGACAAATCTGAATTACGGAGCACTCTGGGGCATAGGTCAGGGGATGGCTCCTGTGTTTGCAACCCTCAGCATCGGTGCATTTATCGGCGTCATCTACTGGCTCTTCTTCTGTGGTGCCGCAGCAAGTTTATGGACGACCGTGGCACTGGCACTGGTTTCAGGTGGCACACTTGGCAACCTTTACGACCGGCTGGGACTGCACGGAGTCCAGCCGCTTGATGCAACAAAGCCGGCACTGGCAGTTCGCGACTTCCTGCATTTTCAGTTCGGCAGCTATGACTACCCGATTTTCAACATCGCGGACAGTTGCCTGGTGGCGGGAGCGATCATGCTCATGCTGCAATCACTGAAGCCGATCCCGACTGAGACGCTGAGCAAAGTGGCGACAGCTGATTGAACGTCAGTTTCCGATCGCTTGGAAAAGGGGTCAGCGACGGTCTTAAACTGGA
>JANOUN010000633.1:0-1771 GCA_031416875.1 Planctomycetota bacterium
GTCGTGATGACCTCGGGGCCGTTGTAGAGATCCAGACCGGCGTCCAGAACTGTGTCATCGATTGCCAATTTTACGATGCCGTAGTCGCGAGCTCGTGTGAAAACGATTTCGACGTCGTAAATTCCGTCCTGCTCAACAGAAATTTCGAGAGCCAGCTTATCGCCAGGTTTCCCGCCGGTCCACCAGAGATGATCCGTGCCGCTCCAGCGATCTCGCTTGAAGGCGCCCATGTTCTGACTGACGGCCGTGCCGCCGGTTTTCTCCACGATCTTCATGGATTCCCCTTCAATTGCGGCCGGAACTTTTCCCGTCTTCGCATCGATCGGAGAGGACGGACCTGCCAGTACAACCTGATGGGGACTACCCAGGTACGCGATGAGATCACGCACTTCGTCCTTTGTCATCGGATCAAGCTGACGTTCCGGCATCATGGAGACGCTCGACAAACTGCGTTCTTCAATCTCCGACTTCGGCACGACCACCTTGTCGTTAATCGTCTGAATCGTCAGCGCACTGTCAGATTCCTGCTTGAGCAATCCACTGATCGCGCGACCGTCTTGGAGCGCGACCACCGTCATCTGATAATCGCGTCCCACGACCGCGCTGGGGTCGAGCATGTTTTCAAGGATATAGTCGAGGTTCGCTCGATTGGAACCCGTAATGTCAGGACCGATCTCGCCACCGGTGCCGAACAACCGATGACAATTCTGGCAGGTCTTGAGGAAGATGCGGCGCCCGTTGCCGGCATTGGCTTTCGCAAGCAATTTTGGCGTCAGTTCCTTCTTCCAGGTGGCCACCTGTTCTTTGCGATCAGCGGACGTTTCACGAATCTCTCCCCAGTGTGCTTTCAGCAGATCGTTCAGTTCTTTGTTGTTGAACGACAGAATCTGGCGCACATGATATGCGTGCAGATCACTGCTCGGTACGTCACCGCTCCCAATCCTGGTCAGCAATATTTTTGTCCATGCCGGTCGTGAAACCAGGGTGCTGACTGCATCTGCGCGGACTTCGCTGCTGAGCTTGCTGTAACGGTCCAGCAGTGTGGCCGGTGTTTTCTCGTTGCCGAGCGTCGAGAGCCCCTTCACGGCAGCGGATTGCAGGTCCGCGTTGGTGAGGACGGCGTCGCTCAGCAGAACGTCGGCTGTCGCTTTATCCTGCCCCTTGACCAGAACATCAAGTGCCTGCCGACGGCGGCCAGTTTCCTGTTTCGGATCGGCCAACAATGCCCGCATTGGCCCGAAGACTCGCTGATCACCAAAGAGGACTGCCAGTTGGTTCGCGCGGTCGCGCACATCCTGCTGTTCGCTTTTGATCAGTTCTGCGTAAGTCTCCTTCCATGCTGCGGGCATCGGAATGGCCACCCGGCCTTCGAACGATGCCATCATTTCTTCCATCATTAATCGCTGGAGTTCTATGTCCTTCGTCGCTCCAAGCGCTGCGACAACGGCAGGCAGGGTCTCATTCTGGGCTGCCGCGCGCCGAAAGATGAAACGCCGCAGAGTTGGAATTTCGGTCTTCAGTGCCAATTCAATCGCCTGCTGCGGATTTTCAGCAACTAATGGTTCGACACCGTACCAGACCATCAGCGGCAGATTGTGGTCGTCGGCGTCCTCGCCATGCATGGCCAGCGCCGAAGCAATGCCCCAGCGCTGGTTGTTCGGAAGACGCTGCAGCGCCGAGGTCAGATACAGTCGGACGACCGCCGATGGATCGCTCGCGGCAAGCTCCTGCAAATGCTTCAGGACATCATCGGCGATTTTCTGGTCTTCAA
>JANOUN010000634.1:0-7757 GCA_031416875.1 Planctomycetota bacterium
GGTCTGCTTTTTCTGCTGGCAGAGGAGGATGCCGATGGTGGGGTTTTCCTCCGGGAGCTTCTCGTGGCGGTCGAACCAGTTCACATACATCTGCATCTGCCCGAGGTCCTGGTGGGTGAGTTTGTCGAGCTTCAGATCCACCAGCACGTAGCAGCGGAGGAGGCGGTTGTAGAAGACAAGATCGACAAAGTAGTGGTCTTCGTCGAAGGTGAATCGCCGCTGCCGGGCCTCGAAGAGGAAGCCTTTGCCCAGTTCGAGCAGGAAACGCTCGATCTGGCGGATGATGGCGGATTCGAGGTCGGACTCGGAGTAGTCCGCTTTCTCGTCCAGTCCCAGGAATTCCAGGACATAGGGTTCCTTCAGTACGTCTTCCGGTTTCGTGATGATCTGGCCTTTTTCGGCAAGCCGCTTCACGCCTGCCTTGTCGCGGCTGAGAGCGAGACGATGGTAAAGGGCCGAGGCTTTCTGACGCTTCAGCTCGCGAACGTTCCAATCCGACTGTCGGGACTCGATCTCGTAGAAGCTGCGTTCGCCCGGGTCTTTGATTCCCATGAGCAACACGTAGTGGGACCAGCTCAGGGTAAACGCGGCCGACCCGGAGTACCCAGACGCTGTCTGCCGAATCTGAATGGGGGTCAATTCACCAGACGGTGTCTGGTGTTTCTGCCTAAGTGCCAATTTACCAGACGGTGTCTGTTGAATTCGGGGACTGAATTCGAGGAAGAATTGCCGCATAAGCTGAAGGCTGCTGACAGAGAACCCCCGTCCAAACTCCGCTGTCAGCCGGGCCGAAAGTTCTTTCAGCAGCGCCGCCCCATACGCGGCCCGCTTCTCGCCCTTCTGCTCATGCTTGACGATGCGGCGGCCGATCTCGAAATTGGTCATCACCTGAAACGTATCAATCACCGACGACACGCCACGGCGGGCGGACTGGATCAGGTTCCGGACCTCGGCGATGAGCGGAGCGAGGCCGTCGGGCTTCGCCTTGGCGACGGAAGTTCGTTTAGTGGCAGGTTTCTTTTTCATCGGGTGAGCGGGAAAGGTTGAAGTATGAATGTTGAATGATGAAGTTTCTTTCATAATTCATCCTTCAACCTTCATCCTTTCCTCCATCGCTTCCAGGAGCTGGGATTTCAGCGCGGCCCGTGTCTCGGCGATCCGGGCGAGGAGTTTTTCGTATTCGGGCAGGAGGTGGTCCACGTCGCCGGGGCCTTCGTCGCTGTTGTGTGGGTTTTTCAGATCAAGATTGAAGTTGCCCGCTTTAATGTTATCGATCGAGACTCGCCACGCTTGTTCGCTTTCCTTCCGCTTACTGTAACGACCGTCCTTGTCAGGCTTGCCCCACCATTTTTTCTCAGGCTCAAACTCTTCAATGCGAATCGGTTTCGTCTTGTTGTAGCTTTTGGCCCCCTCTGGATACGGATGCTCGTATACTCCGCGCGGTCAGATTTGAGGTTTAGTGAGCGGCAAGGCGCTAGCCGCCGGTGCTGACCGAATGCACAACCCGCGGCTAGCGCCTTGCGGCTCACTAAACAACACGTCCCTCAGTCCTGGCCGCGCGGAGTATAATACCAGACTTCGGTTGTCGGCTGGCCTTTGGTGAAGAACAGCAGATTGGTGCGAATGCTGGTGTAGGGAGCGAACACGCCGTTAGGCAGACGGACAATCGTGTGCAGGTTGCAATCCGTCAGCAGCGATTCCTTAATGCATGTCTTGACGCCTTCGCCGAACAGTGTGCCATCGGGCAAAACCAGCCCCGCTCGTCCGCCGGGTTTCAGGATCTTCATCAGCAGCACCAGAAACAGGTCGGCCGTTTCCCGCGTGCGGAACTCGGCGGGAAAGTTGGTTTCGATGCCGTCTTCTTCCATGCCGCCGCACGGTGGATTGGTGACGATCACATCGACGCGTTCTTTCGGCCCCCAGTCACGCAGCGGTCGAGCGAGCGTGTTGTCATGCCGCACATTGGATGGGACATCAATGCCATGCAGCAGCAGATTGGTGAGGCACAGGATGTGGGGCAGATGCTTTTTCTCGATGCCCGCGAAGCATTCCTGGATGGTGCGTTCGTCGGTTTCGGTTTTAGCCTGCTTGCGCAGGTGGCGAATGAGCGATGTGATGAATCCGCCCGTGCCAGCCGCCGGATCGAGCATGGTTTCGCCGAGCCGCGGATTAACGCGGTCCACCACAAATTCGGTGTTGGCGCGTGGGGTTTAGAATTCACCGGCTTTGCCGGCCGACTGCAGATCCTTGAGCAGTTGCTCGTAGATGTCACCGAACATGTGTCGATCGTCGGAGGCATTGAAGTCGATGCCGTTGATCTTGTTGATGACCTGCCGCATCAACGTGCCGTTTTTCATGTAGTTGTTGGCGTCTTCGAAGGCGGAACGGATGAGGCCAGCGATTCTGTCGCCGCCGCCGGTGAGGCCCTTCAACTTGTGCAGGAGAGTGTTGTTGTCGAAGTCGAGCAGAGCATCGCCTGTGATGCCCTCAGCGTCGGTTGCCCAGTTGCACCAGCGAAGAGCCTTCGGAAGCGGGGATTTGTAGTTGTCGCGAAGGACTTCCATCTCCTTTTCGCGATCGTCAAAGATCTTCAGGAAGAACATCCAGCCGAGTTGTTCCAGCCGCTGGGCATCGCCGTAAGTGCCCGCGTCCTTGCGCATGATGTCCTGGATGGATTTGACGATGCCGGAAATGTTGGACATGAACTAAGCGACTTCCTGATACAGTGCATTCTCAAGGTCTTTTAGCGCAGCCAGATAACCCGGCTTGCCGCCAAAGAGTTTCAGTATTTCGATTGGGGTTCCAAGGCCGCTCAGTGGATCTACTTTCAGGATGTCGAGCGATTCGACACTCCTGATGCCGCTGTCTGCGTACTTTTCCAGAAGTGCGTTGAGAACTTCGCGGGCTTTTTCGCTGTACTTGCCAAACACGTCCTTTTTCTTCACCTTGTCCGCACGCTCTTTTCGCGTCAGCGGAGGTTGATCAAACGCGACGTGGCAAATCAGATCGAATACCTCAAAGTCTCGGCCAACTTCGCCAGCCAGTTCATCGAGGAAGACGCCTTTTGCGGCGAGTTCCTCAAGGATCACATTTTTGCGGTCGGCGTCGTTCCAAGCGCTTAGGAATTCGTTGAGCGAAGCATAGGAGTTCAGGACAGTTTTTCGAGAATAGTCTTTCAGTGATTCCGTGATCAGTTTTCCGCTGGCATCGAGATATTACACTCGTTCGGTGGCGACCCGGACTTCCACATTGTTGACGTAGTACTTCGTCCGGACAGGGCCGGGATCTCCATCGCCATCAAACGGATCACTGATAATGTGACCGCCGGCATCCCCTTCGTCGTCATCTGGCACATCGTCAGGTGGAACTGGAGTGTCGTCGGGGCCAGGCTCGTAGATTTGGACCGGATCACCGTCGAAGTTGGGGTCGGCAAACAATGCGGTCGCCCGTTTGAAATCCATGATTGTGAAGTAAAGCTTGTTGTAGTCTTCGTTGATCCGGGTGCCACGCCCGATGATCTGCTTAAACTCAGTCGGAGAATTGATTCGCCGATCAAGGACGATGAGTTTGCAGGTCTGTGCATCAACTCCCGTGGTCATCAGCCGTGACGTACAGGCAATGACAGGATACGTGGATTCTGGATCGATAAAATTGTCCAGTTGGGCTTTGCCCTCGTCATTGTCTCCAGTGATGCGCATCACGTATTTGTTATTGGCAGCCGCGAGATCGGGATTTGCATTGACCATCGCCTGCCGCATCCGCTCAGCGTGATCGATGTTCTCGCAGAAGATAATGGTTTTGGCGAAGCGATCGGTGGCCTTAAGGAACTCTGTTACTTTCGCGGCGACGAGTTCCGTGCGTTTTTCAGGTTCCGATCAAAATCGGCGTCGTTGTACTCTCGGTCTTCGATGATGTTTCCGTACTTGTCTTTTTGACCAAGCTCAGGACGCCAGCCATCCAGGTCTTTGTCGAATCCAATTCGGACAACTTTGAAGGCTCCCTCGGACAAGTTGAGCGCTCGGGCCGCTTCGATCACGGTGTTGTGGCTGGACGGAGTGACGAGCCAGCGTTGCAAAGCTTCAAATCGCGCAAGCTCTCCGTTCGGTTCGGCTTCTGTGCGAAGTGTGGCGATCGCTTGTTCAACGACTGCGAGCGCCCATTGGCGACCAAAGCAGGCATCGGGAGGAAAGCCGTCCGGATCGGCGATGTGCAAAGTGGCGGAGTCCCCGGATTCGTGCTCACGCAACGGTTGGTCGAGCGATTGTCGAAAATGCCCCCCGCCGCGTTTGAGAGTCCGTTCGCGGTCATGCTGAGTGCCAGGATTTCCAGAGATTTTTCGCGTCGGGCTGCGTAATATCGTTGCCGTGTGAATGGATTTGCTTCAGCCAGTCAGTTTCCTGGAACTTCGGCGCAGCGTGCCGCGTCGAATTCAACTGCCAGTGTGTCTGGTCACAGAATCTTTCAAGGGAGCGAGCTATGAGCCGACTTTGCTTTCGATGCGAATTGATGCCCCAACGTAGAGATCTGCCAAGCTGGATAATGCTGGCAGTTTGCATGTGCCTGTGGATGATTCCGACAACTCCGTTACTTGCTCAAGGGGTGTTGGTCGAGCACGGCGATTATCGCCTGCCGCGTCCGTGGCCGATGCCCACGCCGATGCCGCGTCCTGAACCGGTGACCGAGTATCAAATTCGCGAGCTGTTGATCGATGCCCGTCTGAAAGACCAGGTGGCTCAAGTTCAGGTTTCGCAGACATTTGTGAACACCGGTTTGCGTCAGATCGAAACTCAGTTTCTGTTTCCGCTGCCGTATGATGGCGCTGTCGATTCTTTGGTGTTGATGGTGGATGGCAAAGAATTCCCTGCCCAGCTGCTGACAAAAGAGGATGCTCGGGCTCGATACGAAGCCATCGTGCGTTCGAGCAAAGACCCTGCATTGCTCGAATGGATGGGTCATGGAATGTTCCAGACCAGTGTGTTTCCGGTGCCTCCCGGTCAATCGCGCACCGTGACCCTGCACTACAACCAACTGCTCCGCAAAGATCATGGAGTAACCGACTTCCTGTTCCCGCTCAGCACCGCACGCTATTCGTCAAAGCCGGTGGAAAAACTTCGCGTTTCCGTGCGGATTGAATCGACGCTGAATATCAAGAATGTCTATTCCCCGACGCACGACCTCAAGGTCGAAAAATCCGACCCCAAGGTCGTCACGGCGACATGGGAAGTTGCGCACGACATCCCCAGAAGCGACTTTCGCCTGTTTTTCGATGTCAACTCGAAGAAGCTCGGCACCAGCGTCCTGAGTTACCGGCCCTCTGAAAGCGAAGACGGCTATTTCCTGCTGATGACCACGCCCCAGATTCCCGAGCAGAACGAACAGTTGCCAAAGACGATGATGTTTGTGGTTGACAAGTCCGGCAGCATGTCTGGCGTCAAAATGGAGCAGGCGCGCAATGCTCTGAAATTTGTGCTGAATAATCTTCGGGAAGGCGATTTGTTCAACATCATTGCCTATGACACAACAGTTCAGTCGTTTCGTCCGGAGCTTGAAAGATTCAATGAAATAAACCGCAAAGAGGCCACAGGTTTTGTGGAAGGACTTTACGCTGGCGGCGGTACCAATATTCACGACTCGATGTCGGCCGCACTTTCACAACTGGCTGATCGCTCACGACCGAACTTTTTGATGTTCCTGACTGACGGACTTCCAACTGTTGGTGAGGTGGATGAGGCTCGCATTGCTGCCATGGCTCGAGAGAAGAACAACGTGCGGGCTCGGGTGCTCAGCTTCGGTATCGGATACGACGTCAACAGCAGGCTGCTCGACCGGCTGGCTCGTGACGGGTTTGGAGCCAGCGAGTATGTTCGGCCAGACGAAGACATTGAGGCTCATGTCGCCAGGGTCTACAACCGAATTGCATCACCCGTACTGTCTGAGGTGCAACTGACGTTTGAACTCGACGGCATCGGCGTTGAACACGGAGCGGTTGTGAACCGAGTCTATCCGTCCGGACCGTTCGATCTGTTCGCCGGTGAACAAGTGATTGTGGTTGGCCGTTACAAGCATGCCGGGGCCGCAAAGGTCGTGCTCAGCGGCAAAGCAGGCCAGGAAGAACTTCGGTACGATTTCCCGGCCGATCTGACGAAATCGAGTCACGACCAGACGTTTGCCTTTGTCGAAAAGATTTGGGCCATGCGTCGCATCGGCGAAATCATTGATGAACTGGATCTCAAGGGCCGCAACGAGGAACTGGTCCGGGAATTGGTGTCATTGTCGACACGGCACGGGATCCTGACGCCCTATACGTCGTTCTTAGCCGATGAACAGTCGCGTCCAACAAGCCTGACCAGCAGTGATGCCTTCCGGTCCAACAGTCTTGCTGCCGATCGTGGACTGCAAGCGCTGAGTGAATCATCAGGGCGTTCCGGAGTATCGCAACGAACCTCCAAGGAGCAGCTGCGAGCAGCGAAGAGCCCGGCCTCGGGGGGACTGTCCAGAGAAAGTAAGCCCGCTGACACCGATTCCGTACTGCGGTATGGCAGTCCCTATTCCCTCGAATATCGAGATGCAAAATCCGACGAGGCGGTTATTGTTTCGAGCGTGCGTCAGGTCGGCAATACAACCCTTTACAAGCGCAACAAGATCATCTGCACCTCAGAGACATCGAACCTGCTCAATGAGGCGAACGACGGGATCGACTTTGCGAAGCACCAGGGACAGATTACGACGATCGCCCGGTTTTCATCCGAGTACTTCGATCTGTGTGCCGCGAATTCTTCTGAGGAAAACCGACTGCTCGCCGCACAGCAGGACGGCGAAGAACTGCTCGTCGCGTTTCGCGGCAAGACGTACCTCATTCAGTAGTTCGCGTCAGATAACAGGCTGATGCAGGTTCGTCTGCGATCAGGGATATCGACATGCGTTCTCATGGTGCCACTGTCGCCGACGAGCGGTTGTCCCGTGCCAGGGCGATGCTTCATGACGGCGAGCAGATCGTACGGCAGGTCGGAGAGATTGGCAACGGTCTCATGAGGTTTGATCTGCAGAATGCATTACCAAGCTCCGGCCTGAAGAAATCTATTCGACGTGCGCAGGCTCAGGGTGGGCCTCAGCTTCCGCGTGTTCTGCATGATGCTTTTCGTAGGTGCTGATTTCCTCAGCCCAACTCGTTATCTGGGGCGCGGTCGGGGTGTAGTACGACGCGCCGACATCCGGGAACAAGGCGAGTGGCAACCCGATCGCCAGAATGGTCGTGGGGGCGAGCAGGACGAATTTCCAGTTGCCTTCGAACTTCAGATGCATGAAAAACATCATCACGCAAAGCGCTTTGGTGATGGCCACCGCCATCACCAGCACAATTGTGATCGGCTTGCTCATATGGATGACGTCGAAGATCACGGACAACGCTGTGCAGATACACAGAATTATGAAAATGGCCAGATAATTGACGTGATGCGTATCGTGAGAGTCGTGAGCAACGTGGCTGGCATGAGCGTCATGAGACATCGAAGAACCCAATCAAAAAATCAACAACGGACAACGACCGAGAAACAACCCGCGATTCACGAAGTGGATCTCAGATGATATACAGCATTGGAAACAGAAAGATCCAGACAAGGTCCACAAAGTGCCAGTACAGACCACTGTTCTCGACAAAGTCTGTCCATTTTTCATTCAGTTTGCTGCCCTGCCTCAGAACCAGCCAGAACAGAATCATGCCCACCACGACGTGGACCGCGTGAAAGCCGGTCATCAGG
>JANOUN010000635.1:0-2599 GCA_031416875.1 Planctomycetota bacterium
GGTCAATGCCTTGGTGCCGCCGAACGAGTGAGCGGTCCCGTTGCCGTCCGTCCACGTAAATCTCGCGTGATCAAAAGCGACGAATTGCGAGTGCGGGATCCAGGATCCTGGCGTCTCAATGCGGATTTCATAGCGACGCACAAACCGCTGGCCGGCAAATGCGGATGCCGGAGATTTGTCGAAGTACAATGTCACGTTCTCTGAACTGCCGGAACCCGGAATAGAGACCAGACCCTGCGGTGCCGCTGGTGGCGGTGTGAAGTCGAGACCCACGGAGGATCCGGCACCGGGATCAACATCCGTGAGCAACCAACCGCTGTCCGCATCCGCGTTTGGTCGCCGATACAGCAGAGTTGAAGTACCAAACGTTCGCAGACGGTAGAGTTCAACTCGGGGCTGATCAGGAGTTGCAAAAAAATAAACAACCGACAGCGTGCGATCAGGCACTGTCACTGTTACGGGGTCAGATTTCAATATCTGCGGCGAATCTGATGAATAGATATTGGACTCCCCCGGCCAGTATCGGAATCCGTCTGTCGTCGAAAACACCTGAATCTCGTCAGCGACCAGACGAATCTCATCAATACTCAAGCCAGAAGGGCCCAAGCGCCATGTCGCTGCAATGATTTCCAGTTCCTTCGTGGCCTGTGTTGCGTCAACGCCTGATGCGGCAGCCGGAGTGACCACAGAAGCCGCCGACAGCAGCATGCGAGGCTCCACAAACTCCGCGATGGCTGACACTGCGACCTGGGTGGATCGACGATTTCTGCGATTTCGATGATTTTTCAACACGGCGGGAGTTCTCGACTGCATGCGGGAGAAGTGATTGCGTCCTTCTACTTCAAGTCTTTGGGACAACACAACCTAAATATTCCGACCCATCTCGGCATTCGGAGCCATTTCACGGCATTCTGTGACGTTCGGCAATTTTTGCCGGTGCAAGCGTTTGTCGCGGCGAGCGGAGCGGCGTCAGCCCTCCGGTACGAATGTGATTCGGCCCAATGTAGCCGTCTCGCTCCGTCGAGAAGAGCTGGCCAGTGCGTTGGCGAATTCAGGAGTGCGGAAACTTTTCCAACGTGGCGTTGAATCAGCATTCCATTCCGCTGAGCGACATTAAAGCTCTGTGCGCTATCCCCTTCCATTCGGCTTTGACGGATCGAAATCAGGATTCACCGCGGACTTCGCCGCGCCGACCTCCGTCTGCCAGGCGTGCAGCATCTGTTGCAATCGTGCGATGTGCTGGGGTTCATTTGTCGCGAGGTTGTTTGTCTCGCCTGGATCTGTCGCAAGGTTGAACAGCTCAACCGTGTCGCTGTCAAACCATTCGATCAGTTTCCAGTCGCCGTCCAGAATTGCCGCTCCCGGTGCGCCGCCCTGGTTGCCGTAATGAGGATAGTGCCAGAACAGCGGGCGGTTCGCCGTGGGTTCGCCGGTCCTCAGTGACGCCAGATGACTTACGCCGTCTTTGTGATGATCGGGTTCCAGTGGAAAACCCGCAGCCTCCAGAATCGTCGGAAAATAATCGGGACTGATCACATGCGACTCATTCACCATGCCCGGCGAAATCACTCCCGGCCAGCGCATGATGAGTGACGTGCGATTGCCGCCTTCGTACAGCCATCCCTTGCCGGCGCGCAGCGGCAGATTGGAAGTCGGCGATCCTTCGCTGGTTGACAGGCCCCCGTTGTCGCTCGTCATGATCACGAGCGTGTCTTCGGCAAGTTGGAGTTCATCCAGTTTGGCGACAACTTTGCCGACGGCCTGATCCATCGCTTCCACCATCCCCGCATACACCGCATGATCCTGAGTCAGTCGCACCCTGCGTGGCGGTTCATCGCCGAAGACGTCCTTTTGTGGAAGCTGCGATCTTTTCTGCTCATACTTCCGCACCAGATCAGGCCGTGCCATCAATGGTGTATGCACGGAGTAAAACGGCAGAAAGACAAAGAATGGTTTGTCTCGATTCGCTTCGATGAACTTAGAGGCCTCCGATGCCAGACGATCCGGCAGGTGCTCGCCTTCCGGACCATCGGGCAGTTTCGGATTTCCGTACGGAGAAAAATACTTCTTCCCGCCATACGGACCTCCGCGTTCAAGTCCACCCATGTTGATGTCAAAGCCCTGATCTTCCGGATAGAACCCATCACCGCCGAGGTGCCACTTACCGGCGAAGAACGTGGCGTAGCCGTGGTTTTTCAGAGATTCTGCGAGTGTCACATACTCCAGTGCCAGATGTTCCGCATACGGTGCAGGAAGATGCGGTGTGTTGCGTTTCCATTTCGTTGGCTGCGCTGCCCCGATGTAGTCGGTAATCCCCGTGCGTTGCGGATACTGCCCCGTCAGGATACTGGCGCGAGTTGGCGAACAGACGGGACAGGCGGCATACGCATGCGGAAACAGCGCGCCTTCTTTTGCCAACCGATCCAGATGCGGCGTTTCATAAAATGTGCTTCCGTAGCAGCCAAGGTCGCGTTGCCCCAGATCATCCACCACAAAGAACACGATATTCGGCTTTCCCGCGTCGCCTGCGATGGCGAATCCGGAATTCATGGACAGGATGGCGGCGGTCACGATGATCGAACGAAACAATCTGTGCATG
>JANOUN010000636.1:0-5934 GCA_031416875.1 Planctomycetota bacterium
CGCGAGCAGATGCCTCGTTGGGGTCTGACATCACCGACTGCGTAAACTCCTCTGACGTCGGATGCTTCTCGTGCGGTGGGTACATCAACTCGCCGTCGGTTTCCAGATCCCACCACATGTAACCGAGGTAACTGTTCATCACCGTCGTTCCCGGATGGATATGGCAGACGATGCATTGACTGGTGGGGATTGCCCGCGTGAACCGGTGCGCGATGGGGTGTCCTGGTTCGTGCTTGGGAATTGTCGGGTCAGGCTTTCCGACGAACGCATCAAACGACGATGCTGCCAGACCTTGATTTCCATACTTGGCATAGGGACCTGAATGGACCGGGGAACGATCATTTGCGTAAACCATGTGACAGGCGGCACATCCGCTGGATCGAAAGTCTCCTGCGTGATCATTCGTTCCCATGAAATTCAATGTGGGGTCAAGGAGGCGAGTTTTCTGCAGGCCAATGAAGACCGGATCTGTGCGAGTTCCGGTTCCCAGACCACGGTTACTCAAGCGAGTCCTCGGTTTACCAGTTTCTTCCAGCCGCTCAGGGATTCCGACGTCAGGAACAAAACGGCCACCTCGTTCGAAGATTCGCAGGACATTCCCGGGCTGGGTCACTTCAAACCGTGGCAGTGGATCCAGATAGGGAAGCACACCCTTTCTCGCAGTTTCCTCGGGCGTCGGCGTGGGGACTGTCTGGAGTCGTTGCGGCACTCCATTCATGCTGTAGCTTTCGCCATATTGAGCCCACTTATTCGGAGTGGCTCCGTTGTTATAGAGGGCAGCGCCCCACAACATACAGCCATGCGTCATCATGCTCTTTTTGACTTCAAGGGTCTCCTTCGCATGACAGCCACTGGTGCCGCAGCTGATGTGCGCGATTCGCAGGTCACCGGGATTGACGAATTGAATAAATTCAGGACTCTCATGATTCAGAGCAGTATAAGATCGTACCGGGTTCGCAGAGCTGAGAAAGACATCTGCCAGCTGCGGCTGCACATGGGCTCGCTTCTTATCGACAGCTGTCGGATTTCCACCGTGGCAATCAGTGCAGCCGAGTTTCACTGCGGGGCTGTAGTGTGGATCATGGGCGTCGCTGTGGCACTTGATACAGCCAATGCTCTTTGCGTGAGCCTGCTCGTCAGTCTGTTGCGAGTAGTCAATCCCGATCAGATGCTGCGGCAACGGATAAGCGGTTGAAGATCCGTGAGCCTCAGTTAATTTTGCTGCCGTGGAGGCTGGATCGCGGGCAGGTCTCGCGCTGTACAACGGCTCATCGGCAAACAGTTGACCGTCAATACCCAGTTCAAAAATCAGCCAGGCCGCGGCCACCAGACACAACGACAAATAACCGACAAAAACAGCGACCGGTTTCGCTCTCAGAGCCATCTGTAGTTCCATCCGTCATGTCGTCCTTTTGAATTACGGCGGATGCTATCAAATCGTTTCTTCGGGAAGATAGGGCAGTTGCCACGGACCGAGCGATCCGGTGATGCCACATGACTCAGGACAACTGAACGGTGAAATCGCTTCGTTTAGGCCCGGCGGGCCGGTTCTGTGTCTGCCTGGGACAACGCACCAGGAAGTGAATGCAGGGAAATCGCTGCGGTGAACCGGTTCGCGGCAGTACAATTCCGGCCAAATTCGGTTATCGTTTGCTGCTGGAGATGGAAACGTTTCTGAACCCTTATCGTCCGAATGTTGCGGTATCTGACCGTTCCTCAACACACTTCCCCCTGTCCCGCTTCTGGATTTTTTGCTCCGAGAGGATTTTATCGATGTCAGTATCTCGCCAAACAACGCGTCGTGGTTTTCTTCAGGGAGTCTCCGCTGCGGGGACTGCCGCGATTCTGAGCCCCTCAATGAACCGGGCATTCGGCTACCAGTCACCTAACGAGCGCCCGGTCTTTGCGACTATCGGCCTGCGAAATCAGGGCTGGGAGATTACGAACAAGTCATTTAAGTTCGCTGATTTCGCCGCACTGGCCGATGTCGATGCGAACGTGCTCGGCGCGAATGTCGAAAAGGCGGAAAAGGCACAGAAAAAGAAACCGGACGCGTACAAGGACTATCGAGAAGTCCTCGACCGAAAAGATATTGATGCGGTCATGATCGCCACGCCGGACCATTGGCACACAAAGATCGCGGTCGAAGCGATGTACGCTGGCAAAGATGTCTACTGTGAAAAGCCGCTCACGCTGACGATTGCCGAAGGCAAGTTGATTGAGAAAGTCGTCAAGGAGACCGGCCGAGTCTTTCAGGTGGGGACCATGCAGCGGACGGAATCAGACCAGCGGTTCCTGCAGGCCGTCGCGCTCGTCAAGCATGGACGCATCGGCACCGTTCAAAGAGTGACGTGTGGCATCAACGGCATGGAAGCTTCGCCCGTGATTCCCGTTGCTCCTGTGCCTCAGGGACTTGACTGGGAATTCTGGCTCGGTCCTGCACCGAAAGTGGATTATCGTGCACTCCCCGAACTGCGCGAGGGCTATGGTGGAGGCGTGCCGCTCTTCAGCAATTGCCACTACTCCTTCCGCAACTGGCACGAATACTCCGGCGGAAAACTGACCGACTGGGGCGCTCATCACGTCGACATCGCCTGCTGGGCTCTTGGGGCCAGCGACACAGGACCGAGCAAAGTGACGCCGGTCGAATTCAAGTTGCCGGTCGAATATAAGGATGGATTCCCGCTGGTTCAGGATCAGTACAACGCAGCCACGAGCTTCAAAATCAAAGTCGACATGCCCAACAATGTCGAATTGATCATCACGAGCGAAGGCGACAACGGCATTCTCTTCGAAGGCACGGAAGGTCGCTTCTTCGTAAACCGAGGCAAGATTGCCGGCAAGCCTGTGGAGGACCTAAAAGACAAACCGCTGCCTGAAGACGCGATCGAAGAGATCTACGGTGGAAAAATCAGCGAGAACCACACCGCCAACTTTATCGAAGCGCTGAAATCTCGCAAGCAACCGATCTCCGACGTCTGGTCCCACAACCGCATGCTCGAAATCTGCCACCTTTCCAACATCGCCATGCGCCTGAACCGAGAACTCAACTGGGACCCCACCAAGCGAGAAATCATCGGGGATGAGCAGGCAAATTCGTTCCTTGCGCGAGAAAATCGCAAGGGGTACGAGATCAATATGTAGAGGTTGTCGGCTGGTCAGGGTGGCCGGGCAATGAGCGAGTATTCTGGATGCGGCGGTCGGTCTCGGTGGTCTGACTTCGCTGAAGTCAGTTTGAAAACGCTTTCAGCTAAACCGCCGACACCTTTTTTGCGTTCACCTTGACTGTGCGATCATGCAGAGTGATGTCCAGTTGGGCGGAATTTCGGGTGCCTGTCAGCATCTCCAGTGTCGTATGAATGGCAACCGTCACGAACCTTACTTCCGCCGTGGTCAGTTCACGCGGCGTGCCTTTTTCGATGTAATACACGGACGGCCATGTTTCGGACGATGGCACGGGCCAGCCGAACTGCTCGGCGGCCGCAACGTCGGCGGGATGCATCAACTCCTGGCCATCAATCGAATATCCGATACCACTGATCTTGCGAGCGTTCTTTTCCGAGTCTGTTTCGCTCGATCGGAACATCGAACGTGCAGTCTTCGGGTTGTCGAACAGCATGATGCCGATTTCCTGACCCATCTGCCCCATGGTCACGGCTGTGAACGTTTTGGGCAGAAGTTCAGGGCAGGAGATTTCGACCGTGAGTTCGGGTCTGACGCGCGTGTAAATGCGTGACTTGTAGTAGGCCGCGGATGCCTTAAAGAAATCGCCAATGATCTCCGGCGTCATTTCCGGCTGATGAATCAATGCGCCAAATCTTGGAGCGTTGCCGACATTGCTTTCCTGAAGCGTTTTGTGAACATGATCGACCAGTTGACAGTCTCCGACAACAACATCGCAACCGATTGACTTCGCTGTCTGTTCCAGTTCCAGCCGGTGGCTGAGTTGCCGGACAAGTAACACGGTCGGACGCGCAGCCTCGCCATGCATCGGGTTCAGGATCGCTTCGGCCAGCACGCGCGCAATCATGGCCTCCGTCGGTCCTGTCATCGACAGTTGCTGCGCGCGGATCGCTCCGACTTCAGGCGCGCCGACAAGAACCATCCAGGGCTGTACCGGTTCGTCCGTATCCGGATCAGGAACCCATGTCTCGACAGTTCGCCAGTCGATTTCCCAGATCTCGCGTTCGCTTTCTGGAATTTCAAGGATGTCGTCGAGCGGAAACGGTGTCGCTTCCGGGTTGAATCTCTGGCTGTGGAGAAACTGAATCAGCTCCGGAATTTCTTCTGCCACCTCGACGTCGATCCTGATGCGTTTCAGTGGTTCGCGGAGACGCTGGCAAAGCGCAGCATCGAGGATCCTGATGGTTTTGGGACGTCTCGGGCGGCCTGTATCCGGTTCTGTCATTCCCAGGCAAAGTTCAAACAGAACGCTGTCAATACTCAATGGGAATTCACCTGGCTCGATATGAATCGCCTCGTTCGTCGCATCGTTGATCAGCGACATCAGCCAGCTTGCCGGACAGTCTTCTCCATCCCAGTCGATCGCCAGATCCAGACTGTGTCCGTCTTCGTCCAGAACATCAATGTCACAGAACCAGACTTCTTTTTTTGACGGAAGCGATTTCACGTCCTCAAGTTCTTCTGCTGCCATTTTCGCCACTTCTTCTCTGGTCAGCTCCGGCTCCGGCGGTGTCAGATCGCGACAGACCGAACTCAGCCACGGCAGTGCTCCCGGTGTCGCTTTCCACAGCGAGCGAAAACTCTGGCAGTAGGCGTCTGCTTCGTCATCGTCGCCAACACTGAACGAATGGACGGAAAACGGACTGACTTCTGCCTGATCGAGCAACTTCGGCGCGATGTGCGGATTCAGCTCCATCTGTTCCTGAAGCATTGCCTCCAGAGCGTCGCTCCGTCCGGACTTCTGAAACTCCAGACAGACTCGAGTCAGCTCCATGAACGGAGTGGCCTCGTCCGGGTACTCATCCAGCAATTGCATGGCTTGATCCAGCCAGTTCATGTTGCAGTACCATTCGAGCAGCAACCAGCGTACGCCCTGATTGTCGTTGGGATTCAGCCGCAGCATGTCCTGCATGTGCGAGATGGCTGTTTCGTGTTGCCCCTGTGTGAGAAGGACTTGCACCAATTGAAGTCGAGCTCGCATGTAGGGGCGAGTTTCACTCAGGAGCCAAAAATGTCCGACGTGGTCCCGAAAGTCAGCAGCCAGCTGTTCCTCACCGATCTTGACAGTCATCTCAAGCATCGCCAGAGTTTTTTCCGGTGTTTGCTGGGCAAGAGCGATTTCGACCAGATCATCCAGATCCTCCGTGCTTCGGCCACGAGATTTGGACTTCGATGACTTTGATTTGCGACCAGGCTTTTTCTCCGGCGGGCGCGTATGATCGGGCTCGTCGAGCCCTGGGAGCAGCGAGGCAAACAGCTGCCCGACGTTGACACCCGAATTCTGAACGAGCGACTGCAGCAGCGCCATTGATGCCGGATCACCCTGCGGAATTCCCAATTCATCCAGGAGTGCCTGCAACTCGACTGGTGTTGTTTGTGAACGCGGAGATGTTGCGGCGCGTTTTTTTGACTTCTTTTTGGCCATCTCGGTGTTTCCCGGAGCTTTCGATCTTCGGTCTAATGAGACTCATACAGAGTTGCACTTTAGTAGGAATGGCCGGTGATGTGAAACTCAAACGTTCGCGCAGACGTGCAGGGGAGCGTCAGGAACAAGGATTTGGGTTGAGTCTGCAGGCCAAAATCAAACATGGGCGTCGTACGCCGAAATCCCTTTTCCACGATATACCGCACGCGCTTGGCATTGGCTCGTTTAACCGCGTGCCCAGCGGGCCGCGCGAGCAGCGTCCTGCTGGCTGGATTCCCACGCGCGGGGCGTTGCCCACGCGGTTAAACGAATGTGCCATACGCAAC
>JANOUN010000637.1:0-2189 GCA_031416875.1 Planctomycetota bacterium
ATGCGGCGAACATTTTGGTCGATCGCACCGTGAACAGACCCATCAGCAATCCGGCGCCGCCTTGGCAGAGCCGCAAGCAATTCACTTTCGTCCGATAGCACGCTCGCGAACCCGTTGCCAACGATAGGTTCCGTCAATTGCGACATCTTCAACGACACCAAGCACAAGCTCGGCTACTTGGATCGCTCGGTGAGCGCGCTCATCGAAGACCTCTACGACCGAGGGCTGGACAAGCGCGTGCAGGTCATCGTCACCGGCGAGTTCGGCCGCACACCGCGGATCGAGTACGACAAGCCGACCGGTCGACCGGGCCGTGACCACTGGCCTCAGGCGATAAGTTTGCTGGTGAGCGGCGGCGGGGCCAAGATGGGCCAAGTCATCGGCAGCACCACGAGCAAAGCGGAAACCCCCAAGGATCGCCCGCTGACACCGAACCACCTCTGGGCCACGGTCTTCGATCATTTGAAGATCGACTACAAGAACGCCAGCTTCCCCGGCGAAGGCGGCCGCCCCATGCCCATGCTCACCGACGGCGAACCGATCGCGGAGTTGGTTTAACAACAACAGGATATTGCCTCTTTCTGAATGCGAGGAAAACAAACGATGGCTATTGCTCCAAAGTTGATTTATAAGTACGAACCATTCACTTTGCGAGCACTTCAGAATCTGAAGGCTCAATCAGTGTACTTCGCGTCGCCAAAAAGCTTCAATGATCCTTACGATTGTGCCCTCACCGCTACATTGGATGACCTTAAAAGCGACGATATCGAAATGGTCAAGCAAGCCTTCAGAGAGGATGCCGGAAGCCCTAAGCAGTTGATCGAACAACTTGATTTGCACCCTACTGATGTACTTAGGGAACAATTGATCAAAGGGGTTCAAGCAAGCATCGAGAAGGAGCGCACACGGTTTCTGGCGACGAATGGCGTCACCTGTTTTTCGGAGAATAATGACAATTTACTGATGTGGTCCCACTATGGCGGACAATATAAAGGTTACTGCCTCGAGTTTAGAACTGATTTTGAACCATTCAACAAACTGATCCAAGTCCAATACTCAAACACTATGCCGAAGATCAATATTGTTGAGGTGATGAAAAATAAAAACTACGATACTTTTCGTCAACTTATTGCTACCAAATCCGATTGCTGGAGCTATGAGAAAGGTGGAGGGCGCTACACGCTCAAGCAAACACGATGTTTACTTATCTTGCCGGCGCGTTGAAAGGTATCTATTTTGGCCCCAATATTCCAGTCCAAGATCGGGATATGATCTGCGTTATCATGGCTGGACAAAACCCGGATGTCGAGTTTTACTGTGGAGTGAGAAGTACGACGGAATTCAAAGTTGAATTCTCAAAGTTTCCTTACACAACACTTGCAGATGCAAAACGATTGGGAATGATTAAGTAAAGCGTTCCGCGAGCGAACCGGAAGCTAACATGGCCACCAACTCGTCCATCGAATGGACCGATACGACTTGGAACCCGCTGACGGGCTGCACCAAAATCAGCCCGGGTTGCAAGAACTGCTACGCCGAGCGGATGTCGCGTCGCCTGAAAGCCATGGGGGTGGCGAACTACGCCGACGGCTTCAAGCTCACGCTGCACGAGCACATGCTGAATCAGCCGTTGACGTGGAAGGCCCCGCGTCGGGTCTTCGTGAACTCGATGAGCGATTTGTTCCACAAAGATGTGCCAGCCGAGTTCATCCTGCGCGTTTTTGCCGTCATGCGCAAAGCTTCGCAACACCGCTTTCAAGTTTTGACCAAGCGATCCAACCGAGTTGCTGAGTTGTCATCGCAAATCGATTGGCCGTCGAACGTCTGGATGGGGGTGAGCGTCGAAAATGCCCACTACACCGTGCGGATCGACCACCTCCGAAAGACCGGCGCCGCGGTCAAATTCCTTTCCGTCGAGCCGTTGCTCGGGCCGATTCCTTCTCTCGACCTCACGGGGATCGATTGGGTCATCGTCGGCGGTGAGTCGGGTCCCGGCGCCAGACCGATGAAACAAGAGCGGGTGACCGAAATCCGGGATCACTGTGCGAAAGCGGAAGTCGCTTTCTTCTTCAAACATTGGGGCGGCGTCAACAAAAGCAAAACCGGCCGCGAACTCGAAGGGCAAACCTGGGACGAAATGCCCAAGTCTTCCGCTGTCACTCGGAGTGGACGCTTCGAATTGAGTACGG
>JANOUN010000638.1:0-3233 GCA_031416875.1 Planctomycetota bacterium
AAAGCAGAACGCGAATTGATCCGCATTAAGATGCTGCGGTACATGGCTGAACGCATCGGCGAAGAGATGGATTCCATCATCACGGGCGTCGAAAGCTTCGGCATGTTCTGTCAGACCTGATGCGTGCTAATGATATGGATCGTCGCGCGTCATCACGGGCGTCGAAAGTTTCGGCATGTTCTGTCAGGGTGTGGTGATCCCGGCCGAAGGCATGATTTCTCTGAGTTCGCTCAGCGATGACTTTGATGTCTTCGATCAGGCGACTCGCCGACTCACGGGAAGTCGCACGCATCGGGAGTTTCGGTTAGGTGATCCGATCCGCGTGGTTGTGGCAGCAGTCGATATTGATCGACGGCAACTGGATCTGCGAGTGGCGGATTCTTCACCGGGCAGCAGCAAAAAGAAGGCCAGACCAGCTCCCGGTCACGAGCATCGTCATTCCGTTCATCCGACGGGCAAGAAACAGCGAGGTCCCGAACAGCCAGCGAATCATCGCGGTGGAAAGAAACCAAAGGGGGCGGCAAAGAAATCGAAACGTGGACGAAAACGGTGATCATTCATGTACGATGGACATTCTTGTCCGTCGGTTGGACAGGAAATGCCAATGAAGTCAGAGTCGCTGTAACACGAGAGACGTGTGCGCCGTTGGGAGGTTTTTGGCGAGGACCAGGACGTGCATGTCCAGGGTACGAAATCGTACTGGACTTGTAGAGCCCAGCGCCTGAAATGTCACTTATTTCTTCAATGCCTGCTTCATCGCATCGCCCATGCCGCCGGGGCTGGCGGAGACGATGACTCCGACGGCTCGCAACGCTTCCATCTTCTCCGCAGCACCGCCGCCGCCACCGGAAATAATCGCACCGGCGTGGCCCATGCGTTTTCCGGGAGGAGCGGTCTGACCGGCGATGAATCCGGCGACGGGCTTCTTCACATGCGATCTGATGTATTCTGCGGCCAGCTGTTCTGCACTGCCTCCGATTTCACCGATCATCAGGATCCCTTCGGTGCCTGGATCGTTCTGAAACATCTCCAGCAGGTCGATGTAATCTGTGCCGTTGATCGGATCACCGCCGATACCAATCGCGGTGCTTTGTCCCAGACCAACCCGCCCGAGTTGCCATGCGGCTTCATATGTCAGCGTGCCGCTCTTGCTGATGATGCCGATCGTGCCCGGCGTATGAATGTAGCCTGGCATGATCCCGATCTTGGCGATGCCCGGAGTGATCACACCGGGACAATTCGGTCCGATGAGGCGTGATTTGGAGTTTTCCAGTCCACGTCGGACGCGCAGCATATCCATCACAGGAATGCCTTCGGTGATCACCACGATCAGATCCATCCCTGCGTCTGCTGCTTCCAGAATCGCATCAGCACAGAACGGCGGAGGTACGAAAATCATCGACGTGTTTGCGCCGGTTTTCGCGCGGGCTTCCATCACGGAGTTGAACACCGCGAAGCCGTCAACCGTTGTGCCGCCTTTGCCCGGTGTGACGCCGCCGACGAAGACGTCCACACCCGGCTGGCACTCGGCGGCGTACGCTCGGCACTGCTGGCTGTGAAAAAGGCCGGAAGTTCCGGTGATGCCCTGAGTGATCACACGCGTTGATTTGGAAACGAGAATACTCATCAGTTTGGATTCACAGATTTGAGATCTGAAATTTGAAATTCACACCCAAGCTTAAAAAGGGGTCAGGAACCAATAGTGCAGAGCACCCTTTGGGCCATTTGGCTATTGGTTCCTGACCCCTTTTTAAAGCGCCTAAACACCCAGGGACTTGACCACCTTCTGAGCCGCATCGGTCAGGTCCGTGGCGCTAATAATGGCACGGCCACTGGCCTGCAGCATTTCGCGGGCTTTCTCGACATTTGTGCCTTCCAGTCGTACGACCAGCGGCACGTTGAAACCCACTCGTTCGTATGCATTGAGCAATGCAGACACGATCACGTCACACTTCATGATTCCGCCAAAGATGTTGACCAGTACAGCCTTCACATTTTTATCGGCCAGAATAATCCGGAACGCTTCCGTCACCTGGTCTTCGTTCGCTCCACCCCCGACGTCCAGAAAATTTGCTGGCTCGCCGCCGTGGATTTTGATCAGGTCCATCGTGCTCATTGCCAGCCCGGCCCCGTTGACAAGGCATCCGATGTTTCCATTGAGCTTGATGTAGCTTAGACCCGTATCGGCAGCTTTGACTTCCGATGGATCTTCTTCTGACAGATCACGCAGGGCCACGACGTCCTTGTGACGGAACAATGCGTTGTCATCGAATGTGACTTTGCCGTCGAGAGCCATCATCTGGCTGTCTTCAGTGATCACGAGCGGATTGATTTCCACCATGCTGCAGTCGTAAGTCACAAAGAAGCGACAGATTTGCGGCAGAAATTTTTCTGCGCTGCGAACAGCTGTGGCATCCAGTCCCAGGGCGTACGCCATTTTGCGTGCCTGATACGGATACAACCCTGCGATCGCATCGAATGGTTCGGACAGGATTTTTTCCGGTGAGTGTTTCGCGACTTCTTCGATCTCCATGCCGCCTTCTGATGACATGATGAGCACCGGCCCGCCGACTTCACGATCGACAACGATACCAAGGTACAGTTCGCGAGCAATCCTGACGCCCTGCTCGACAAACAGTGTATTGACCTGCTTGCCGTCGTCACCTGTTTGAATGGTGACCAGCGTATTTCCCAGCATCCGCTTTGCGTTGTCAGCCGCTTCGGCAGCAGATTTCACGAGTACCACGCCCCGTTGATCGGGAATTTCTATAAACGTCCCTTTGCCGCGCCCTCCAGCATGGATCTGCGACTTGACGACTGCAATGGGGCCGCCGAGGCTCTCGAAGGCCTTCGCGGCTTCGTCGGCCGTCTTCGCCACAATTCCCTGCGGCACCGCCACGCCAGCCGCTCGAAACAGCTGCTTGGCCTGATATTCATGAATCTTCATGGAATGCGATCACATCGGAGATGTCAAAAGAATCGAACAGTTCACAACGCCCGGAACTATAACCATCGGCGATTCCATGTTCGAGGAAGGCAAACACTGCCCTTCCGATTTCCCGCGAAATTGTCGGCTCATCGAGTCAATCCGGCTTCAATTCACTGATGCGCCGCACTCCGGTCATTTCCTGCGGCAGGCTGTGCCCTCGAATCTCTGACGAAGTTGACAATCTGCAACGCACTTTCGGGATGATGCATTAACGCAGCATCCCGTTGCCAACCTGCATCTTTTG
>JANOUN010000639.1:0-1803 GCA_031416875.1 Planctomycetota bacterium
TGAACATTGTCAACCAGACACCGAGACCGGAAAGGGAAATCCAAAGACCTGTGAAAAAGCTACCTGGCTCATAGCGCAGCTCAACCAAATTCGCGCCTGCCCCGATGGGGATTCCGCGAAAACACTGAAACGCATGCTGGAATTTGCAGCCGTTTTGATTCACTAGCATACGGCCATGAGCAATACACGTCGTAGAATACCCGTGAATCATAATTCCATAAACGACTGCTGCCGAGCATGGCCATTGGAGCCAGCAGCAACAACACATCGACGCACGATAAGACTCTGGCACGCCATGCAACGTCGGACGGCTTTTTGTCCTTCGTCAGCGGCGTTTCTTTCACCACTCCCGCAGTGGTTGATTGCGGCGACGGTGATGACTCCTTCACTTGCAACTCCGCTGGTTTCGGTTTGGCCCGCTTTTCCCTCGGAACCTGACGTCGCGCGCGAGGCTCGCGTTTTCGCTGAACACTCGGCGATGACCGTGGCGGTGATTCGCTCAACTCCGGTTCTGGAGTTGGATGTGTTGCCGGGACCGCAGAATCGCTCGTGATCGCCGCTGGAGCCAGGGGGGCTCGGCAATAGCGACAGGAAGCCATGCCCCTGGGCATCTCCTCACCGCACGCTGGACATCGAATGCCTGGCCGAGTCATATCGACTCCCTTGGCGTGTAGAGTGACACGCGAATTTCGCCTTCGAAGTACAGGTTCCCAGGGTATCCAACAGAGGACTGCTCCACCCAGTTTGTGGATGGAAGTTCGTCGAAGGCATTCGGAACGAAACCCGTGGAATCAACGACCCAGACTCGCTTCGGCACGGACCCGGCGAGTTCAGCAGCCGAGATGCGATCGCTCTCGTCGATCAGTGCAGATCCAAGCCAGGAAATCAGCCGAACAGATCTGAACAGTTTTGGTAAGTAATCCCACCAGAAAACACGCCTGCGCGAATATGGTAAACACACCGTAGTTGTGCGTGTACAGCAATGCCGTCGCTGAGGACACATAGGCGATCCACCATCGTCGTTGAGTACTCTCGATTCCCCGGACCAGCAGCCAGCATGACAGAACTGCCAGAAAGGAGGCCATAGAATACATTCGCGTTTCGACAGACCAGTGAATGTGAATTCCATTGACTGCATAAAGTGCCGCCGCAAGACAACCGACACTCCGGGCAGCATCCTTGCCAACCGAGCCATTTTTTCCCGCAAACGCATCACGACAGAACAAGTAGAGACTCACCACGGCCAGCAAATCAAATGCAACGGAAAGCATTCGTTGAGCCGCTTCGGAATCTCCGAACATCGCAATCCAGAATTTCAGAGCCATGAAATACAGGGGCGGGTGAAAGTCATATGCCGTTCGTTGTAGAATCTCGCACAAGGAGCACCTCGTCGCCATCGTCCACGAGTAGGCTTCATCCAGCCAAAAACTGCGACTGCCAATCAGGTGCAATCGCAGCACCAGCGCTGCCGCGAGCACAAGCATCATGCAGATTAGGCGGATCATCAACTTAAGGAACAGGTTCGGCATGGTGAACGGCAGGAGTTTGACGCGAGGTTTTTCGAAACCGTTCGTTTCATTCGAGAGGCGTTTGACAGACTGGTTGTGACATTGCACAACGGACATGAAAGCAAGGGCGCTTCTGCCGTAAGCAATCTTTCAGGTCTCCTTCGCCAGACAATGACACCGGCTTTAGAACCGGCCCGCTATAAGAAACAGTTTAGTCAATTCGATCTGCAGTATGGGCGTCATTTTCAACCTTCATTGCAGATGCTTGAAGTGGCAATTCTTTCGCTGAACGAAC
>JANOUN010000640.1:0-13129 GCA_031416875.1 Planctomycetota bacterium
GGTGATTTTCGCCCTGCTGACCGTGACCTCTTCCACCGTGCTAGGGCTGTTGCCCCCAGCGGGGACAAAGTTTGTTATCGACTTTGCTTTGGACGGAAAGCCCTTGCCAGGATGGATCAGCCGGTTATTTCCAACTTTGACGACACCGACCCGTATTTTGGGGGCAGCGGTGATGGTGGTCGTCATCGTATCGCTGCTCAAAATTGTGATCCATATTCTGGGACGCTGGTATGCGACAAAAATCTCCAAGCAGATTCAACTGGCCGTTCGTCGCCAGGTGTTCGATCACGCGGTCAGACTTCCGCTGCATCGCGTTCACGAGCTGAGATCCGGCGGCGTCGCCTCTGTCCTGCGCGAAGACGGCGGCAGTGTCGGTGAACTTGTCTTCGGGATGCTCTACAACCCGTGGCGCGCCGTGATTCAGTTGTTGGGAAGCCTTGCCGTGCTGGCATGGGTTGACTGGACGCTGCTGCTGGGCGCACTGGTTTTGCTGCCGACTGTGTTCATCACTCACCGTGCGTGGATCAACAGCATCCGTCCGCAATTTCGTGCCATCCGCAAGCAACGCGAAGGCATTGATGCCAGCGCGGCAGAAACTTTCGCAGGGATGCGTATTGTGCGAGCGTTCAGTCGTCAAAAACGCGAAGCCGTGCGGTTTTCTGAAGAAAATAACCTCATGGCACGCCAGGAACTCTACGCGTGGTGGTGGATGCGGGTGGTGGAAATGGTATGGGAAACATTGATTCCGATTGCCAGTGCCGGACTGCTGTTCTACGGCGGTTCGCGCGTCATCAGCGGGCACATGTCGATCGGCGACCTGATGATGTTTCTGGTTTATCTGCTGATGCTGCTGGAACCATTGGCTGCATTGGCATCGAGTGCCACGCAGTTTCAGAACAGTCTCAGTGGACTTGACCGTATTCTCGATCTGCTCGAAGAACCCCGCGAAATGGAGTCGACACCGGACAGCATTCGAGCGGACCGAAGCCGCATTCGCGGCGACATGGCATTCGAAGATGTCACGTTTCTTTATCCCGGAACACAAACGCCCGCTCTGAACGACGTTCGCCTGACGGTCAAGGCCGGTCAGACTGTGGCCCTGGTAGGTCCGAGCGGTGCCGGAAAGACGACGCTCTGCAATCTTGTGGCACGGTTTTATGATCCTGCACAAGGGCGTGTCACACTCGATGGTCGCGATCTGAGAGACTACGACGTTGAATCCTTCCGCGCTCTGCTGGGCGTGGTCGAGCAGGATGTATTTCTGTTCGATGGCACGATCGCGCAGAACATCGCTTACTCCCGAAAACAAGCCACATCCGACGACATTCGCTGGGCCGCAGAAGTTGCAAACTCGCTTGAGTTCATCGACCGTTTACCAGACGGCATGAATTCCCTGATCGGCGAGCGTGGAGTTCGTCTGAGCGGCGGGCAGCGGCAGCGACTGGCCATTGCGAGGGCCGTGCTGGCTGATCCGAAGCTGCTGATTCTGGATGAGGCTACCAGCAACCTCGATACAGAAAGTGAGCAACTGATTCAGCAGAGTCTGGGACGACTGATGAAGGGTCGCACAAGTTTTGTGATCGCTCATCGACTGAGCACCATTGCCGGCGCAGATCTGATTGTGGTGGTTGAAAACGGGAAAATTCTGCAGACGGGAACGCATCACGAATTGATGGAACTCGGCGGTAAATATCGCACAATGGTGGAACAGCAGGTGAAGATGACGCTTGGCAGCGTTAAACCGGCAATGCCCCATTCTGTCTCGCCGCATCGCGAGTAGTTCCTGCTCTTAAACCGCTGTCGCATAATGTATTGCGACAAATCGCCTGGTATCGACTCTGGTTTCATGATCCAGCGATTCCGGTCCTGCGTTCTCGATATAAGAACCTTCTGATTTCGGCAGGTTCAAAAGGAGGAGAACAGCGATGAGCATCACAATACAGGACGATTCACAAAGTCTGGGTTCGCTGAACGCCCTGTCAAATGCCTTTTCGTCGTCTGAAGCGATCGAAACTGACCAGCCAGTGATCGTAAGGTCAGACATTGATGCAGACGAAATACAGCAGATTCCAAAGATGATTCAGAAATTTCAACCGCAGCGATTCGCGATCGGACTCCTCAGCACCGCCACAGGCGTGGCGCTGATACTTGGTGTCGGCCTTCGCATAATTGAAATGCGAAACATTGGTGACTTCACGATGCCATTGATTGGGATCTGCGTGTTGATCGGACTTATGCTGCTGAGCGGCGGATTCGGGGTAATGGCGACGTCATCATCAGGTTTCGACGAAGATGAATTCGAACGGCTCGCCGCTGCCGGCAATATCTCCGCCGTTTGCAAATCTGCACGCAGCGATGGAAGTGACTCCCCAACATGATTTGTCTCGGGAGGGGCGTACTCTGGAATCAGCTTCGGTCCGTGAAACAGTCAAACCTTATTCTGTGACGACAATGCTGCGTTTTCCCATGGCGGGCAGCATTGGCATGGCGATCAGTGCAAATGTGGGGAACAGCAAAAGTCCCTCTGAGGGGCCGAGCGCAATCGACAGGAGATGCTGGACAGGCATCAAAATGATCCCTGCACAGGCCGTTGCCAGCAGCGTTCGCAGGGGAATGAATCTCACGGTCAGAGTCAGCACGATCGCCATGCCGCCGGGGATCGACAGCAGGTGGCTGAATTCCGGTGCCCACATGGACACGAACATACAGGTCAGTGCCTGCCCCAGCCAAAACGCATCCCACACAATGCGTTGATCAATGCTACGCAGCATCCAGTGCCCGATGCTCAGTGCCATGAGCAGACACAGGCACCACATTCCAAGCGACAAACCGTGACCGTACCAGACGAATGGACGCGGCAGAATCATAGTACCTCTGATACACGCACTGACAATCCAGCCCAGCATCGGAGCCGTAATTGCGATCGTCAGCATCGTGAGCCAGACGTAAATCGACTGTTTCAGAACCTGGCGTCGCAGTACATGGCGTCCGTAGAGTTGCACGGAAACAATCAGCAGTGCGAAGCGGATCGGCAGGCACCACCCGACGGGGTAATGGATCACAATCAGCCCGAGCACGTCAAAGAACACCGCATCTTCTTTCGTCGCTGCCAGATCTTCGTCGCTGCTCGCAATCAGAGTGGACAGCTGCAACGCGTGTTCACCGAAATGCTGCACGCTGCGAGGATCCAGGTTGGCGAACGTGTCGTCTGGCTGGTGATATCGCTGGGCTCCGTCAATCATCGCAAAATTGAATCCCTGCCATCCAGCCTGTTGAAATACGCTGAAGTCCGTCCCGTTCGGCATCGAACGATAAACGGCCGTAAACAATGAGCCGGTGATGCGAGGTCTCGCAATCGCATTGATCCATTCGTCAACGGCAATCGAATTTCCTGAGTGAGTTTCGTACATGACCACTGGTCCGGAGGTTCCTCGCGCGTCAAAATTCAACACCAATGGCTTTTGTTGCGACAGCAGATGCGATCTGACAAATTCGGTCGCTCCCAGGAGACCGGCTTCTTCGCCATCCGTGAAGAGCAGCCAAACCGGTCGCTTCAGTTTTTCAGGTTGCAGAGTCAACAACCGACCGGCTTCGACGACAGCTGCAACGCATCCGCCTGCATCCGCGGCTCCCGGACCAAAGCGGCAGGAATCATAATGCGTCGCCAGTATCAAGGGCTGCTGTGAAAGGCCAACCTGCTCCGGTCGCCGGGCAATCACGTTGTGCAGCAGCAGATGCGAATCACTTTCACGACCGTCCACTTGACTTGACTGAACTTCAACCTGCCAGCCGTGTTCCTGCAACAGATGAATCAATCGATCCCGTACAGCATCGTTCTGAGGCGACCCTGCGGGATGTGTTGTGCCATCGAACACGTATTGATGAATCTTCAACGCTCGCTCAGCCGAGAACGCCAACACACCTGCTGCAGCGAGTGCATCACCGTCCCGTTCGGCAACCGCAGCAGGCCCGCGATACTGAAAGCAGACAAGCAGTTCAATCAGCATCAACGCAAGCAGGGCGAGACAAAGAGTTCTGCGTTTTGAAAGTTTCATGGGCGGAGCGTAACGCACGGGCTGGGAAAGTACCAAACAGAAGGGCTCTGGTTAAGCACCGTGATCCTGTGCGGTTCCTCACCACTGGCTCCTGCTGCGAAAGGTTCGCAGGTTCGAATTCTGCCCCCGCAGTTTTTGGCTCGATGGTGAAATTGATATCATCACTCACTTCGAATGAGACGTTTCAGGTTCAAATCCACATTGAGCTGCTTTCATGTCTGGCACTTTTGTTTCACTCAACAATTGACTAGCCTTTCGCGGCTGAGGGACAGATTCGTTTCGTTGTGCAGGATTACCCGGACTTATGTATGCTGAGATCATTGCAATTGGATCGGAACTGACTTGTGGTTCAAAACTGGACACCAACAGTCAATGGCTCAGCCGTGAACTGGAGTCACTCGGTTGGACTGTGATGCGCCACACAACGCTCGCCGACGATATGGAAGCGATCATCAGCGAATTTCGATCCGCTGCAGCGCGGGCACAGGTTGTTCTCATCACAGGTGGACTGGGGCCGACACTGGATGACATTACTCGCGATGCGCTGGCGCAGGCCTTCGGTCAGCGTTTAATTCGGGATCCAGAATCACTGCAACAGATTCAGGCATTATTCGTAGCGCGCGGACGCGAAATGCCCGAACGCAATCATCGACAGGCCGATCGTCCGGAATACTCAGCCGCGCTGTTCAACTCTTGTGGCACTGCGCCGGGAGTTCTAATGCGAGTCACGTCCGGGGGAGAAGCGATGAACGTTACACTGGATGATCAACAAACATCCCGGGGATGTCTGATCGCTGTGATGCCAGGTGTGCCGGCAGAAATGAAACCAATGTTCACACAGCATGTTCGTCCGCTCTTGCTGGACAGCGGCATGGTGTTGCGGCGATCAGTGCTGCGTACGTTTGGATTTGGCGAATCTGATGCCGAACGGTTGCTGGGTGATTTGACGGCACGTGGGCGAAGTCCGGAAGTTGGCATCACGGCGAGCGAAGCTGTAATTTCCCTGTGGATCACAGCCCGCTCTAAGTCTGCCGAGGAAGCAGACCGCCTGAGCCACGAAACGTGTCAACTTGTTCGAGAACGTCTGGGCGATGCTGTTTATTCAGATGGCGACGACGAACTTCACGATGTTGTGGCTGAGCTTTTGAAGCGAGGAAACCGCTCAGTGGCACTTGTCGAAGGCGCAACCACGGGCGGACAACTCGCCATGTGGATGTCCGAGAATTCGACGGTGGCATCCGTAGTGAAAGTGGCGATGGTGATTCCTGGTCGTTGGGATGCAGCCGCATTGCGGGACGTGGGTGTCGAGCTGCTCGGGTTGGGCGTCGACCAGCCGGACGATTGGCTTAACGCCGCCGCTGTCTTGAGCAGAAATATTCGACTTCACCATAACGTCGATTTCGTGTTACTCTCTTCACTATTCTATGATGAGCCGCTTGATTCCGGAGTGGTTGTCCGTCGAGGCCATGTTGCGGTGAGTACTGTAGATAAAACCCGGAGTTTCGACGTGAGTATGTCCGGCAACCTTGCTGTCTTTCGGCAGCGTGCAGCGCGGATTGCTCTCAATCAATTGCGACTGATCGTCCAGCATGAAACTTTGGTCCGAAACGCTCCTGTATGACTGAAACCGACAAAACAGGATCCGATGCCGCAGATTTCGAAATTCGTGAAGCAAATCGCGATGACATTCCGCAGCTCGAAGAGCTTGTTGATCACTTCGTAACGGCGAATCGCCTGCTGCCGCGTACGTTTGATGAACTGTGTGATCTGATTCCGTTTGGATTTGTCGCAGAAAGCCATGGATCGATCGTCGGCTTTGCCGCCCTGGAAATCTATTCGGCGAAGCTGGCCGAGATCCGCAGTCTGGCCGTTCACGAGGGTCACCAGGGCAAGGGAATCGGTCGAGCACTCGTTCAATGTTGTGTCGATCTAGCCGTGCGTCGTAATGTGCTGGAAGTGATGGCGATCACGTCCGCTGATGGATTTTTCCAGGCATGCGGATTCGACTTTACGCTCCCCGGGGAAAAAAAAGCGTTGTTCATGCAAACTCGCGATGAGTACTAAGGACGTTCCCTGGCGAATTCGGCGTAAACAGCCGGTTTACGGAGAGAGAGCACTTCGCCCAAAGTGATCTTGAGGCGTCATGGCGTTCGCTGCCAGAATACCCTGCACAGCATTATCACGTTTGCAGGGATGCAACTGTATTGAGCGGCAAGCAGCAACAATTTCTCCACTTACCCATCCGCGCTGTCGTGCTGGGATGTTTTGCGCTGTGCAGCGGTTGCCTGTCTGCGCCACTTACGGCACCAGCGGTCGGGAGCAGCGTAATCCAGGTCTCAGCCGACTATCGTGATTCGCTGTGGGAACATGCCGTGGTCGTCCTGCACCGGAATCATTTCCAGGTGGCTCGCGAGAGTAAGCTGGAAGGCGTGATCGAGACGCAGTATCGCGGCGGTTCAAACATACTTGAGCCATGGCACCAGGATTCTGTTGGACTTGAAAATCGACTGGAGAGCACGCTGCAGTCCATTCGTCGTCGGGTCAACATCAGTATGCAGTCATCGGGCATCGGTTTGATGACGGTGAGTGTCCGCGTCGATAAAGAGATTGAAGATCTGCCAGGACTGGCCGCAAATTACGAAGGTGGAGCGACATTTCAGGAATCCCAGCCTTTTACTCGAGACCTTGACCAGGTCGTGGGGCAGACGGGACCATCGCGCTGGCTGTCGATCGGCCGCGACACACTTCTCGAACGCAGACTGCTGGCACAAATCCAAAACGACCGCTGAGCGTCGCGGTCAGTTTGCCAATCAATCCTGTCCGTCCGATTATGCTGCCTCTACACGCACCAGTTGCTGCCGAACAAACTTGTTGGGCAACGTACGGCAACAACGGGTTTTGGAGACTTCTTGCAGCCTTTTTCGCATCGTTTCGTAAAAACCAAAATTCTTTTTGACGTCAGGAAATTCTGAACTACGTTTGCTTGTCAGCGAGCGAGTAACGCGGACTGAACTGCGATGCCGCAAAAAGCGGCTGACAGGCTTAGAGGCTTAGTAAGAGTTAACTCTGCGTCGCAGAGTCATTTTCTGTGGTGGTCAAAAGCCACTGTGACGTCACCCGCCCGGATACGGGCACATCGTGAGGGGATTTTAAATGAGCAAGTTCGTAAGCAGCGTCAAAAAGTTCATCGTGTCAGAAGACGGCCCAACCGCGGTTGAATACGCGGTTATGCTGGCTCTCATCATCGTTGTGTGCCTGGCAGCCGTGTCTGCTGTCGGCAGCAACGCCAACGCCAAGTTCAATAAAGTATCAAGCTACCTGACATAATCCACTCCGGCGATTTCGCCACGATCGCAACAGTTGACAGTTTGCTGTTGCGTGTTGAAGTGTACTTCAACAGAGAGGATGCGAACGAACTTCGCATCCTCTTTTTTAGCTGGACGGGAATGCCCCTGTACATTTGACCTGAAATCTGAACCTGAGTACGGATGAACATGTTTGGTCATTCTTCTCTGGCTTTTTTTGGGCAATGAACAACCAATATCATTCTTTCTGTATCACGCTCCAGGAGAGTTTCAATGAAAAGATTCACGAACACCATCAAGAAATTCATTATTTCAGAAGACGGCCCAACAGCAGTTGAATATGCAGTCATGCTGGCACTGATCATCGTTGTGTGTCTTGCAGCTGTTTCTGCCGTCGGCAGCAACGCGAACGGCAAGTTCAACAAAGTCTCAAAGTACCTGTCATAGCAGGAACTTAAAGGCTTGAAAGAGGTGGCTCAGATGTCCCCGCCACATTCGACGCTTGAAACAAGAAATCAGCCCGGAGTCAGATCATGCTGCCATATTGGATAGAACTGTCACCGGCAGATCTTATACAGGGTGCCGCTTTGCTGACTCTGGTACTGTCCTTTCTGGTGGGAAGTCTGTCCATCCCGGCTGGTCGCTGATCCGCATCGCTCCTGAAACACGGTGGTCCCCCCGCCGTTACCAACTCATAACACTGCAATATTCGTTAATAAGAAGGACTCGCCCCATGGAGTTTACTGAATTCCTTATTACCAACTGGCACGTTAAGACGGTGTCAGCGATTTTGATTCTTGCGGCCTGGATTGACGGCCGTGAACTGAAAGTTCCCAACTGGATTACGTTTCCGATGATCCTTGCCGGACTCGTCTATTGTACATGCGTTGGTGGCCTTGGTGGCCTCGGCGCTGGTCTGCTGGGGATGTGCGCGGGCCTATTGACGCTGTTGCCGCTGTATGCTGTGGGCGGAATGGGCGCGGGTGACGTCAAACTGATGGCAGGCATCGGTGCCTGGCTGGGGTGGGAAATTACTTTTGCTGCATTCTGCGTGTCAACCGTCGTGGGAGCCGTTATGGCGGTTCTGATGGTGCTTCGCAAAGGCACGATGAAGCATCATTACGAGAATTTCCTCCTGATCCTGAGCGAATGGATGGTCATCAAGAATCCCTCGGAATTGTCTCGCATCGCGGCGGAACGAAAGCCACGCATGATGTTGTTGCCATACGGGATTCCGATCTGCATTGGAACGATTGGCTACTTCCTGTACCAGGGGATGATGTAACGAATCCATTGCTGGGCGCGGCAGGATTTGCCGATTCCCGTAAGGATTCCTTGACTGAAAAAGCGACCGATGTGTGGTCGAGTCGCTGCGAAGAGTCACGACAAACGTCGGATTCGGATTCGAAGGTAGGGATCTTCCCGATTGTCCTGGGTAGATCCGCAAGATTGGCAATCCGGCCAGCATTAGATGAAGCGAGCTTTTCTGCTCTGCCGATGAAGATGCTGGTGGGCATGGATTGACTGCGCCATTTAACCTGTTTCTGCACAGACTGCCGGTCATGCTGTTTACCAGCATTACCTGCCGAAGCTCAGGAGCGGATGACTGGCAGGCAAATCCAGGAGAGATCCACTTTATATGAAAAATCAATCGTTGATACTTCTTGTTGTAGCTGCAGGTTGCGGGCTTGTCGCCATGCTTGGCGTAAAGAAAGCAATCAGCCAGAAGCCATTAGAAACAGTAGAGACAGTTCAGGTACTGAGTGCAATCGCAGACATTCAGGTTGGGACTCGCCTGGACGAATTGAACACGAAGTTTGTGGAGGTTCCCGTTTCAACTGCTCCTGAAGGAGCCATTACATCTCTCGACGAAACTACCGAACGCTCTCTGAAGGTTCCGGTAATGCCGGGCGACTGGATCCTTAAGAGCAAGTTAACGGAGCCTGGCGAAGTCGGAGCCGTGGCCAGTATCCCGCCCGGGATGGCTGTCGTCACGATTCCGGTGGATGCGACGACATCGCACAGCGGTATGATGCGACCGGGAAACCGAGTCGATCTGCTGCTGACTTACGATGACAATTCATCGGGCCGCAATATCAAGAAAATGATTACAGTAATGGAGTTTGTAGAAGTGTTCGCAGTGGATGCTCGAATTTACGGTATCGATAAGGAAGGGGATGGTCTCGCAAAGAACATCTCATTATTAGTTGAGCCTGAACAGGGCAAAGTTGTCAATTTGGCAAAGAGACTGGGTGAACTATCCACGATGCTGCGTCCAAATGGTGACATGACTTCATCTGGTAAGACGGAAATCTCGCAGGAGTTTCTTAACAGTTCATTTTCGGGTTCAGGTCATCGCAATCGCTCGGTAATGGAAAACCGGGAAATTGGAATGGTTAATGAATCCAGCGAATCGCCGTCAATGGATGAATCACTGGCACAGGAACTGGCAAGAGTGCCTGCACAAGGTCCGGAACCATCCGCGCCCGTGAAGGTGGCTCAGCTTAACAATCCAAATGTATGGACGATGGAGATCTACGAAGGCGATAAAATCCGGCTGGAAACGGTTGAATTGCCACTGGATGCGGAGGCACCTGCTTCTGGAACCTGGAACATGTGGGATCTGTTGAAGACGAAATAAGAAGAATCGGACTCAGGCAATGGGCCTGACGTTCGAAGAAGTCCTGTGAGAGTCTTGGGTATGGATGCCCCGGCACCATGGGTTTTCTGAGCGATCGCGCGGAGCGCGTCATGAGTTGGGGATGCGACGTCCTGCTTTGCAGCGGGCGTCGCTCTTCAGCACTTTGGGAGTGCAAGGATGCCATTACTTCGAATGATTGTCAGTTTCACTCTGGCCGCGACAATTCTCGTTCTGCTGCCGGCAACTACGGCCACCGCGCAGAATGAAGGTAGTTCTGGTGTCTATCGGATTCACGAAGGCAGAAACGAACTGTCGCTCGTCGAGCGGTTTTCGATTTTCGTCGAGCATTCGGCTAAAATCCGCCGCGTGATGGACTTTGATGAAGAAGTCATCACCGTGCAGGTGGTTGAAGGTACACCCACTCAGTTTCGAGTGTATGCCTTGCGAGGCGGCGTCACGACCATTAACGTCGTTGACGAACACGGTCGCAATTACAGCCTTGAAGTGCTGGTGGAAGGCGACGTGCGATACCTGGAGTCTAAAATCCGCCGCAGCTATCCCAACGACGTGATCACGATCGAAGAAATCAATGAACAGTCAGTGCGCCTTGTCGGTTGGGTTTCACAACCTGAAAACATTATCGAAATTGAGGAAATCGCACGGCAGTTCTATCCAACCGTGATGAATCATATGAAGACCGGCGGTGTGCAGCAGGTTCTGATGAAATGCACAGTACTGGAAGTTCAGCGTTCGAAACTTCGTCGGCTGGGGATGAACTTCACTCTCGTTCGACCGGAAGGCTTTTTGTTCAGCACTCCAGGTCCGATCACTCCGATCACTGGGTTAACACCGGGAGGAGGCGGCACGATTGCCACACTGTCCGGGCTTTCGAATTCCACGGTCACATTCGGGTTCACGAAGCCAAATTCAGTATTTCAGGGATTCATCCAGGCGATGCTGGAAGAGGGCATCCTGAAGTCCCAGGCCACTCCAATGATTGTGACTCATAATGGTCGCCCGGCAAATTTCCTGAGTGGTGGTGAGACGCCGGTGCCGATTCCTGCAGGGCTGGGAACGACTGGTTTTCAGTTCCGTGAATACGGGATCCAGATGAACGCAGTGCCTTACATTTTGGGAAACGGTCGAGTTCGGCTGGAAGTCGAAGCGATCATCCGCGATCAGGACTTCGCGAACACTGTCACCGTGTCCGGCACTACGATAACCGCATTCAAGACCAACAGTGCAAATACGCAGGTCGAAATGAACTTCGGAGAAGCCCTTGTCATTGCAGGGCTGGTCTCACAGAAACAGGATGTCCTCACGCAAAAACTCCCTTTCTTTGGCGAACTGCCATATATTGGCGCAGCTTTCAGTCGTAAGACGGCGACAGAATCTGAAAGGGAACTGATCATCATGGTGACTCCGGAGTATGTCTCCCCAGCACCGGCGAGCCAGTTTCCGCAGCAGGGCCCAGGTATGTTCACCGACACGCCGACCGACAAAGAGTTGTTTGGCATGGGACTATTGGAAGTTCCGAAGTACGGAGATGCCTGTGAAAATGGCTGTGAGAACTGTCTGCCTGGCGCGAACTGCCAGCATGGCCTTCAAATGAACTCCTGCCCGGATTGCCGACAAAACAACGGCTCCTGCAACCCACCGGGATATGGAAAATCCGAGTTGCAGTTAGCCCCAGGAACGCCGACCGCGAAATTGGAACGGTCAACTCCGACGAAACCTGTCAGTTCATCCCGCACGGTGAGCGATGATCCCGTCTCCGATCAGGGGCGAAACAGCAGGAAACCAAAGACTTCATCAGGCTCGTCACGCTCCGGAGGTTCCGGACTGATTTCTCCGACCTTGCGTTAGTAACGGGAACCACAACATGCAACGACCCGAAGTCGATGATTTGTCCCGTCGTACATTCTGATCCAGAACGAGAGATACCATGAAAAGCGTCCTGCGACTGGCGACCGTTGATCCGGATGAGCGCACGCGCAATTCGCTCAAGTCAATGCTGCTGGGAATTGATACAGTATGGCTTGAAGCCGAATGCGCACGGTACGAATTCTTTATGGATGTGGCTCAGCAGACTCAGCCGGATATCGCGCTGATCAACGTTGATGCGAATCACGCGAAAGGCGTGCAGTTGGTTGGGGAAATCTCCCGAGCCCTTCCGAATTGTTCTGTGCTCGTGGTAAGTTCCTGTCAGGAAGGCAGCCTGATTCTGCAGGCAATGCGCAACGGCGCGCGTGAGTTTCTGAATATGCCGCTGCAGTTGGATGACTTCATCGCTGCGCTGGACAGAATTCGCGTTACGCTTGGCGGGTCAGCGGGCGACGGAAATGTCAGGGCAGGTCAGATCATCACGATCGCTGGAGTTGGCGGTGGCGTTGGAAGCACGGCGCTGGCAGTCAACATTGCCGCCTCCCTGGCTCAGGATCCGACAAATTCGCCCGTCATCATTGACCTGGATTTGACGTTGGGCGATGCCGACGTGTGGCTGGACATTATTCCTGAATATACTATCCGGGACGTATCAGAAAACATTTCCCGCCTCGATTATGGACTGTTGAAGCGCTCACTCACGCGGCACGACTGCGGCGTCTATTTGCTGCCGCGACCGGTGGAACTCGAAACAGGTGAACCGATCAAGCCCGACGACCTGCGACGTATCCTGGCACTGTTGAAAGCGACATTCTCGCATCTGATTGTGGATGTGACCAAGTCATTCAGTCGCCTCGATCTTTCGGTGATGGAAGTCTCCGACAAAGTCCTGCTGGTGACTCAACTCGATCTGTCATGCCTGCGAAACGTCGTTCGAATCATGCAGTTTCTGGAACAGGTGCCTGGTATTAAGGAAAAGGTGGAAATCATCGTCAATCGAGCTGGTCTCGAAGACAACGACATCAGCCTGAACAAGGCTTTAGAAACCATCGGCCGGAGTGTGTTCTGGCAACTGCCAAATGACTACGCCACGATGGTCGGTGCCCGCAACAATGGGCTGCCGCTCTGTCAGTTCGCTCCCAAAGCCCGTTTGACACGCAGCCTGAATGATATGATCCGGCGGCTGACTTCGACTGAGCCCGGTGCAAAGCCTGCAGAGGAACCGACCAGGAAGAAGAGTGGCC
>JANOUN010000641.1:0-4869 GCA_031416875.1 Planctomycetota bacterium
CAAACAGTGATTGTCCTCCGCTTGTCGTGGACGGCAGTGGCGGCACTTTGCAGGGCGGTGCCACTTCGATCCATGGTGATATCAGCAGTCAGTTTCTCAGCAGTCTGCTCATGGCGGCGCCTGCGTGCCGCGAAACAGTTCATGTCAGCGTTGAAGGCGAACTCGTCTCGAGACCGTACGTCACGATGACGCTGCAGATGATGCAGGCGTTCGGAGCCAGCGTTCGATATCCCGAGGATTTGTCATCCTTCCTGATCGAGCCACAGCCGTATCGCCCCGGCCATTACGAAATCGAACCGGACGCTTCTGCCGCCAGTTATTTCTTTGGAGCGGCAGCCGTGACCGGTGGTTCAGTGACCGTCACAGGATTGTCCCAAAATGCATTGCAGGGCGACGTCGGATTCGCGGCCGCCCTGGAACAAATGGGCTGCAAAGTTTCCTGGGAAAGTGATCGCATTACGGTCACCGGGCGTCCGCTGCACGGCATCGACATTGACATGAATGCAATCAGCGATACCGCTCAGACATTGTCCGCCGTCGCGGTGTTTGCGGATTCTCCCACCACGATTCGCAATGTGGGTCACATGCGTCACAAGGAAACCGATCGCATCGCCGCCGTCGTGACGGAACTGCAGCGTGCCGGAATTCACGCTGAAGAACTGACCGACGGTTTGCGGATTCATCCCGGGACTCCGCGGCCCGCTGAAATTCAGACCTATGACGATCACCGGATGGCGATGAGTTTTTCACTGCTCGGCCTGAAAGCGCCCGGCATCAGGATCCTCGATCCTGGCTGCACAGCGAAGACGTACCCGCGGTACTTCGAAGACCTTGCCGCGTTGTGCGCCGGCAAGTCTGCCGTGACAGACTCTTAATCTTAATCTTAATCTTAATCTTAATCTTAATCTTAATCCCGCTCGGAATACTGGTTCGTGCGAAGGGCTCGATCCACTCGCCGGGATTGCTCCGAATCGATTACGATTAAGATGAAGATTATGATTAAGAACGAAGTACAAGCGGGGCTGTCAGGCCCGTTCGAGAAATGACTGTGCGACACTGAATTCTCGTGCGGCATTCACTTATCGCATGATCCGAAATGAGTCGCAAGGCCGCTGACGAATTGTCCGCGACTCATCACGCGGCCGATTCCGGCCGCGCGGGCGGCGTCGAGTTTGGCGGTGTGAACGTGCGGTCCGAATGCTATCGTGCGAGCTAACAGATCCGGAGATGCAGTGAGCGCGAATTCGTGCGGATCGGTGAACGAGGCCGCAAGATCCAGGCAAACAATACTGCCGACTGTTGAGGCCTTGTCGATCGCGGCCGGAAGAGAATTCACCGAGACAAATGCAAAACCGCTCGCTTCCGCAGCACCACCGACAGAACTGATCAGCATCAGGTCTGTGGAGCAAAGCACGACACAGGGCGCGGAGGAACACTCGGTTTTCGTCATGGAAACTGACTGCGACTCGACTCGGAGAGTCAAGTTACGAGGTACGGCTATTGCTGCTGCCGGATCGGGGCGAATTTGATTTTGCTGATATAGCGCACTGTGACGCCATTCTGCATTCTTCCGGAACATGCTCCAATTGCATTGACAATGTAGCGATAGTTCAGGTTGAAATCCGGGTCTATCTCCACTTCCTGCTTTTCCTGTTGTTCCTTGCCGATCGCCCCCAGAGCATTCACAGCCCTTAGAACTTCAGAGTTCAGCTTTGCAAACGCGGATTCGCCGTTGCCAAGATTCGTTCCATTAAATGTGAGAGCCGCCAGCCGACCGTCAGCCCCGGCCTGCAGACGAACTTTAAACGGTGGAAGTTGTGCATCGCTGGCTGCGGCGGCACTTGGAGCGCCAAGCGGCATGCTGATTTCAAAGTCCCCTTCAGGCTCAGAAACCTTCAATGTACACATAAAAAAGATAATCAACTGAAACACGACATCGATCATCGGAGTCATGTCGAGCTGAATCTTGGTGAGATTAGATCGGTTACGGAACTTCATATCGAGTACAGCCAATCACCGGGAAATACTTTGCTCGTCACCCATTCCAAGTCAATATTCTGTCGCCTTTTGAGTCGCCTTCAGAGCAAATTTCTGAAACGCTATTCCTTCTTCCTGACACATCTGAATCAGTTCCTGAACCATTCCCGTGGGAATATCAGCATCCGCACGAATTTCCACGGTGATTTCGGCAAGGTCGGTTCCTGTCGTCTTGTAATATTGGGATTCCTGACGTAGCCGTGTCCGGACGCCAGCAAGCTCCGCCCTTTCGTCACCAAAGAAAAAGTACGGCTTTGGATCAATGATGACCCCCTTCTGATCTCGCAAATAGCCGAAATTCAGCAAAAAAGAGTGCTCTCTATGCACGACGGGCGGTGCCGCCAACTGATCCTTCGGCAGCACGACGCGTTCATCAGCTTCAGCCTGTTCAAACTTATTGATCAGCATAAAGAACGTAATCAACTGAAACACAACGTCGATCATCGGCGTCATGTCCAATTCAGGCGGAGTAACATTGGCAGGTTGAAATTTCATGAGCTGTTTCTGCCGACAAGGATTTCGTGTCCGAGACTAGGGCTTGGTTTTTCCGACGGTCGCAAACCGCCCCATCAAGCCTTCGCTCACCATGCCGATTTCCAGCACCAAGCGCTGAATTCGATTCTTCAGGATGCCGTAAAATACCATCGCAGGAATGGCCAACACCAGTCCAATCAGCGTTGTCACCAGCGCGGTTGAAATCCCGTCAGCCAGCTGGGATGGCTTCGGAGACACGGTCGATTGGGCGATGACGTCGAAGCTGGAGATCATCCCCTGCACGGTTCCCATCAGACCCATCATCGGAGCAATGGTGCCGATTAGCGCGACGTAGCTCAAGCGGTGTTCCAGCGCCATATTCTCGTCTTCACCAGCTTCCTGCATTCCTTCCACTGCTTCCGGATAGCCTCGGCTTAAACGTCCCATGCCCGCCGCGAGGACGCGTCCGACAAAAGATTCGTCGCCGCGAGCGAATTCGTACGCGCCCTGAAAGTCCTTCGCGTTGAGCTTTTGTTCGAACTCCTCGACGAACTGTGTCGGCAGCAGCACGTCGCGTCGCACTTGAAGCAGATTCATCATGATGAGGGCGACCAGGATAAAGGATACCAGCAGGAACGCTGGTCCCCAGAACCAGCCACACGCCCGGGCGATATACGCCAGAAAACTGCGGGACTGCACCGGAGCCGCAGCATCTCCTGCGGGCGGAGCGGCGGGGTCGGCTGCGGGAGCCGCTTGTGCTGCTGCGGGATCGGCTTCGTCAGCGAACAGGCTGGTGGAATTGCCGAACGCTGGCCAGATCGACGCTGCGGTCAAAGCGAGCAGCAGAAAAAAAACGGATTTGCGTCCACCGAATCGGGCGGGTGATGCAGAGACATTACGCATTTCGAAGAATCTCCGGGATGTCCTCAAAGGGGCAAACGTGTCCAGTGAGAAATGTCAGTAAGTTGAGATTGGGAAGTGTAGTGACTTCAAGGCGTCTCGTCACTCTTCAGAGGGTTGCACAAGATGCGAGAAATCCGGATTTGTGAAAACCTGTTTTAGTTGGCCGCCGCTTGTGGAATCGTGCCCGCCTGTTTTGTCCATGGGCTGTTTGGATATTTTGTTGACAGTTTTGCCAGGGCTTCGTCTGCACGGTCCTGATGCCCGGCGGGAGCCCACAATGAGGCCAGATGAAACAGAGCTTCGGCGTGGGCCGCTGGTTCCGAAGGATACAGAACATCAACATGCAGGTAAGCCATCAGAGCATCTTTTGGCATATTTTTCGCCCGGAAACAATCGCCTTTCAGAACCCATGCCTGAGCCAAAGTCTGCGATTCGGACTCCGATGCCTGGTTGATGACTCCGTCCAGAGTGGCAATTGCCTCATCCGTTTGCCCCTGTTTTTTCTGACAGGCCGCCTTTCCCAGCAGTCCGTCGAACTGAGCGGTCGAAGACGCGGGATCTCCTGCACTTTGTTCGATGACCTGTTGAAATGCGGACATCGCTCCCGCCGCGTCGCTGGCGGCAAGCAGAAGCTGTCCCAACTGCACCCCTGCCTGAAGTTGATAGCCTTCCACTGGTGAAGCCTGAACTTCTTTCAGCAGCGCCTGCGCTTCTTCGCCCTCGGCAAGCGAAGATTCCAGCAGCAGGGCTTCAAAATAGCGAAAGTTGGTTTTGTTTTCTGTGCGGAACTTCTTCATCGCAGCGACAGCATCCGGCACTTTCGCCGGATCTGCCAGCGCCTGCTTGACCATCGTCCGCGCGATCAGGAAATCCACATCTGCCGTGACCCGCTTGTCCTCGCCCGCATACTCCTTCTTTACCGTTTGGAACTTTTCCAGTGCGACATCCAAAGCCCCGCTGCGTTCGTTGGACTGCGCCTGAGCCAGCAACGCTGGTTCCATATCAAATCGCACACTGAAAATATCCGACACAGGGACAACCTGAGTCTGTCCGTTCGACAGGGTAATCGTGACAGACTCAAGCGTGAGAGCCGTGATCTCCCCTCGAAGAGTGACGCGATCACTGCGCTTCGTCACCTGATCAACGGCAAACACCGTTCCCGCGCTGCCGATCATGACCGTCAAAACGGCCAGCAGGACCTGGCTGAGAAACTTGTGACACTGCATGTATTTCGATGTCATAGATTGAGAACCCTCTTGCAGAATTTGGAATGCCGCTGGTGTACGGGCTTCAGCGTGGTTGAGATTTCCAGGCAGGCTGGAGACTGTGGTCCAGCGAGAAACATCCTTACTTACTGTCCGGTGGAACTGGTGGTTTTCGCTGTGGAGGAACGAACCCTGGCGGTCCGGGTGGTTTGCCCGCAGGTGGTTGTTGTTGAGCTGGTGGCCGCGAGGC
>JANOUN010000642.1:0-2942 GCA_031416875.1 Planctomycetota bacterium
ATGCAATTCGCCGCCGCATCCTGCTGGCGATCAAGCAGCGATCGGAACTGGTCGACAGCGTCAAAGAAATGGCCGCCAACGCTTCAAAGCCCGTGACAAAGATATCGACCGCGAATCCGTAGTTCGCCTGTCACGCATTCATTGAAGGGTTGCGTGCCACTGGCTTTGCCAGTGCTCCCCATTTGCAGGAAGCACTGGCAGAGCCAGTGGCACACATCAATACACGGCTGACAGAGCACTAGTGCGGCTGTCCTGATTTGTTCGTAGCCCCGCCTTTAGGCGGAAAGCCGACGTTGCACGCAGATGCAGACAATCCCCTTTCCGGCTCAGGCCGGGACTACAAGAGACTGCGTAATATAGTCGAAGTCATATAGTGTTGCCGATGCGACGCAGGCATTCACGACGCCATCAAGAAGCCAACCGGCTTCAAATCATCGCCGTCTTTCGCTTCACGAGCTGCAACGGCACACCCCACGGATCACGCAGCATGGCGAACATATCACCCGGCGGCAGTTCATGCACGTCCGCCACAATCGTCGCGCCAGCCGCCGTGAGTCGTTTGACATCCGCTGCGACATCGTGTGAGACAAACGCCAGATGCAGTGCGGGAGGTTCGATACTCGGAAAATCCAGTTTCGCGGCACCCGTATTGCCATAAATCTCCAGCATGACGGACCCGCTGTCATCCGCGATGAAATGGGCGAATGGTGACTCCATCATTCGCCGCTTGACGGTGAAACCCAGATGTTCCACATACCAGCGAGCCATATTCAATGGATCACTGACGTTGATCGCAAGATGTTCGATTTTCATGGTCTGTATGAACCTGTTCTAAATGACGCGTCAAAGTCTGCTTACATAACCATGGTAAGCCAACGCTAATCCTGCTCACTGACCGCACGTTTTCCTCATTTGCCGATCAACAGATCATTCGCTGCGATGCTGGTCTTTTTCTGTGCTTCCCATTCCTTCAGGCCTTTGTCCAGAAACGCGACAAAATCTTCGCCTCCGGAACGATCCAATCCTTTGGACCAGGAAAGCACTCTCTTGCCGTCTGCTGAAATAACCGCGTAAAACGGCAGAGTGAAGTCACCCACAAGGCTCGACTGCAGATCCTGATTTTGCATGATCAGCTTTTCTGCAAACTCCTTATCCCTGATTCCCGGAACAAGGTCGGTGTAGAGGTGAGCCCGCACAAGTTGTTCCAGTCTCTTCAGCACTGCATCATCGAGCAGCACTGATCGCTCCATCTTCCGGCAGTTGACGCAGTTGACTCCGGTGAAATCGATAAAAATCGGCCGCTGTTCTTTTTCCGCAACCGCAGTTGCCCTTTCAAACTCAAGCGCATAGTCCATTTCGTGATGTGAAATCACAAAGCCCATCGCCTCCGTGTTTCTGACGACGACATCAGGTGGAGCGAATGCAGCCACGTTGTACCAGATCGACGTGAGCGGCATCTTGTGGACAAACATTCCAGCAGTGATGTACCCCGCAAATCCGAGAAACAATACTGCAAAGAGATTCCTGACTGTCTTCACGGTGGAACTCACAGGCCCCATCGGCTTTCGAAACAGCCCCAGCAAATAAACGCCGGTGATGACGGACAGCGCGATCCATGTGACCAGAAAAATCCTGTACGTGATGTAGACCGGGATACTGCCGACAGAAAATCCAATGTCAGCGACACTCAGGAACTTAGCCACCAGTGCCAGTTCCACAATTCCCATCGTGACCTTCACGTCATTCATCCAGCCACCGCTTCGTGGCAGTCGCTTCAACATGGAGGGAAACAGAGCCAGCAGGAAGAACGGCGAAGCAAACGCCGATGAGAAAGCCAGCATCCCGACGACTGGCCAGAACACCTGTCCTTTCGCAGCCCACGCCAGCAAACTTCCCACAAACGCAAACGTGCAGGTGAATGAAACCAGAGTGAAAGTCAATGCCATAAAGACGACACCGATCACTCCGCCGGTCGACTCCTGCTTCGAGGTCCATGTCAGCAGCGACGAAGGAATCTGAATTTCGAACACCCCGATCAGTATCAGTGAAAACATCAGAAACAGGGCTGCGAAAAACAGGTTGAGCCATTTGTTATTGGCAAGTGTATTCAGGCTCGCAGGGCCAAAGATCGCCGCTGTGATCAGCCCCAACACCGTAAATGCACCAATGATGCTCAAGCTGTAAATGATCGCGAGCCTGATCGAGCTGCCTGCTCGCTTCTCCTCCTGCTTCAGAAAGAACGCCACGGTCACAGGGATCATGGGAAACACGCACGGGGTGAGCAACGCCAGAAAACCGGCCGCCACCGCGGTAAATACGAATGCAAAAAATCCTTCCTGCTGGCTTTCATTCTGGTCGTTCGAATTCGCAGCATTTGAGAGTCGGGCATTGCCTGGAGCATCGGAGCCCGATCTTGAACCACCGACGGCAGCATCGGGCTGCCCTGCCGTCAGCGTCAGAGCAAACTCCGCCTTGGCCGGCGGCAGACAACTTCCGTTGCTGCACACCTGGAATCGAATGAGTCCATCCAGTGCGGCGGCCGGTTCCGTCAGCATAAAACGATGCGACCAGGTGACCTCGTGAAAATGAACTCGCTGCACGATGTCGTCCAGCGGACGTTCGACTTCAGGCTCGACAGATGCCTTGAATTGACTGCCGATCGGTTCCAGTCCCGTAATCGTTCCGAATTCGACCGTGGTCGGCTGACCCGCCATGTCCGGATCCTGATCCAGCGCAAACGTATGCCACGGTTCTTCGAGCACCGCGCGGATCGACAACGTCACTTCGTCACCAATCTGGGGCCGCGGCGGGGCAAGCGCGATTTCAAAACGAATCACTCCTTCATTTTGCTTTGCCGCTTTGCCGTATCCGATCTGCGGGATGACGGTGATCGGGTTCTTGTCATTGTTGACTTCAGGGGCAGATTCGGTGGCCGTCGCTGG
>JANOUN010000643.1:0-6655 GCA_031416875.1 Planctomycetota bacterium
CCGCTCGATCGTACGACACTCATGGGACCGCTGGTCACATCTCGATCCGTCGAAACCATGATGCAGGCCATTCAACAGGCGGTCCGGGAAGGCGGTTCGATCATTTGTGGTGGCAAAGCCCTGGTCGACAGGCCGGGGAACTACGTGGAGCCGACCATCATTCTTATGCCGACTCAGTCGAATCAGGTGCGTCAGGAGACATTCGCTCCGATCCTGTACCTGATGAGTTACAGCAATCTCGACCAGGCGATCGCCATGCACAACGACGTGCCGCAGGGTTTGTCGAGTTCCCTCTTCACTACCAGTCTGCTCACCGCCGAACGATTTCTCTCCGCATCAGGATCCGATTGTGGCATTGCCAACGTCAACATCGGAACAAGCGGTGCAGAAATCGGCGGGGCCTTTGGTGGAGAAAAAGACACCGGCGGTGGACGTGAATCTGGTTCCGATTCCTGGAAGGCCTATATGCGCCGCCAGACGAACACCATCAACTGGTCAACGTCGCTGCCACTGGCACAGGGAATTCAATTCGGCTGAATCACCGATTTTCGAGATCCCTTTTTTCCTCGCTGGGTTCGCAATGACAGCGCAGGAAAGCCGTGATGCTTTCACATCACGGCTTTCCGCGGCTCAGCGCCTGGCAGACTGATTTAGCTGAAGTCCTATTCTTCGCTGACAACTGCGCGAGGCGGGGGCAGTTGTCCTGCCAGAACACCGAAGGCTTCTCGAAGCCGGGCTTCCGTCGCGGAGTTTGATGCCGTGGCGCTGACAACAATATCACGCCCCCCGGAAACGTGGGCGATGGCCCTCATCAGATTGACATCGGCACTGGCACCGATGCATAGGGTGTTAATCACGATGTCATTTTCACCTGCCAGCCATGCCTGATAAAGTGCATACTGCGAGGATATTGAGGCAGTCGAGTAATCCGCGTAACCGTCTCCGTCGTAGTCACACAATGCATCCCAATTCCACGAGCCTGGCAGACTGAAGCCGCTCGGCGCGACGTTCGCCAGGCCGTCCGTCAACAGGAGAATCTGTTTCCGGGCACCGTAACGCCCTTCGGCAGAGAGAAGGTTCATCGCTTTTACAATACCGTCTCCCATGGCGGTGTTTCCGGTGTAGTGGTTGGTTTGCTTATGCATCTGAATGGTGTTGATCTTGCTGTATTCTGCCGTCAGATTCTGACCGCCCAGATTGACTGTTTCAGCGACACCATCGTCGTTCAGTCCGGTCTCAATCTGGGCCGCGTTCGCATAGTCCACCAACCCGATGCGATCACCGTAACCCAGGTCTGCCATGAAGTTGCAGTATGTATCCATTCCCAGCTTCATGGCATGGAACGGATAGTGGGGTGTTCGCCAAAGATCCTCTGACTGGAAATTTGCAGGACGGGAATTCATCAGGTACAGACACAGAGTTCGGTAACCATATTTCTTCCGATATCCGAAACTAAACAAGTCTCCATTGGTACGCACAAAATCGATATAAGCGATCCATTGAGCCCGGCTGCCCGCAATTGAAGGTTTTCCCAGCAGCAGTCCGGTAGACAGGCTCTTTCCTTCCTGCGGAAACGGAATGCAGCTCTCCGGAGTATCCGGGAAATAACCTGGAGCTGTCGTCTCGGCCACGGTCACCCAGCTGCCAACCTGATTCGTCTGTTTTTGTAACAGACCGGCATTTGTTCCCGTGATGTATCGACGCCAGTTGTCGGTCGTGGAAGTGGCGTAATAATTACCACCGGCACTGCTGGTAAGCGTCCAGCTGTCGTAATAGTGTCTGACGGGAGTATAGAGGCCCAGTGTCACGACAACGTCGGTGCTGATATTGCTGGAATTGGTTGTGCCACTCGCAGAGTTGATCTGCCCAAAGCCGGAGGAGGGGAACTTCTTTGTTGAAGCATCGTTGCTGAAACGAACGTCTGACGCCACCAGGGCATCCCAGATGGCATCCAGACTTGCTTCAACGGCGGTCTTTCCAAGGCGACCGACACTCTCATTCAGGAGACTGCTGTCGTCATTCATCGATGCTGAAAAGTCCAGAGTACACACGATGTCGCGGGGTTCAATGAAAGCCGTGGCTGTCGTCGTGATGATCTGTGTGTGCTCGCCGAAAACAGGTGCAAAGATCAACGGCAGCCTGGCATCGGACGCCGCTGGATCAGGATTGTCCTTTCGAATTCGCACTCGCACAGCGTTGTAGGGGCCAGAGCCCCAGGTCTCAATGTAGGACACACCGTCAGAATCAAGCTCCCGTCTGCCAAGCTCGACGTCTTCGTTCGGATCAATGTAGAAACCGTTGATTTCAGCCACATACGTGGCCATCGCCCTGGCGTCAGCGGCGGCGGCCGTGTTCACGGCATCCAGATCGAGTCCGGTCTCAGAATCCCAGGATGCTTCACGCACTGCCGCGATGATTTCCTGGGTGCCCGCCAGTGACGCAGCATCGGCAGCCCCCTGCATGCGAGTCTTGGTGACCGTGATCATGCCAAGATCCACGGACATTCCAACAAACGCCATGGCAGCGATGAGGCATATCGCCGCCAGAACAAGAAACACGCCTTTTCGGCAACGGTGGCAAATCCGTTTTGATCCGGATTGATCGTTTGTCTTTCGCATTTTGTTTCCCCTTGCTTTCAGAATCACTACGACTCTAACCAACACTCGATTTCTTCTGTTCTGCTACCTGTTGCCTGAGGCACGCTGAGTCACACCCGTGCATCAATTTGATATCGTACCGCCGTTTATAGCAGCTCTCATGACAACGAATGCTTTGAGTGTTTTGCCACTCAGATATCGCTCCGGGAACAAACTTACGCTTGAGTACGGCAGCTGGATTTCAATCCTGATCAACTGAAGATCGTTTCCCCGATCCGAAAGATCGAAGACGTCATTGAAAGTGCCTCCGTCTGCATGCACCAGGTTGACAATCAGATCGTCTCCGGGCAGCCCGGAGGCCGTGACAAGATTTCTCAGGTCCTGCTCCAGTTTCTCGTTCGGTGACTGCCCTGCAGCAACGATGTATCGCCAGTCGACTGAGACCAATGTCGCCGACTCACGACACGCGGACTGCAGGATCGTGGACACTCTCAGCGCGGTCCCGATCTCCAGGATTCCCAGCACGAGAATCAGCAGTACGGGCAGTGTGATTGCACACTCCATCATTGCAGCACCTCGACGATACTGATCGGGATGGCCCTTCATTCGTTGAGCGATTCTCATTCTGATGGCTTTGCTGTTTCTATTCATGACGCATCACTGCCTGACCATAAACCTGAAGGTGCCCGAGCCATGGCGGTCCCAGAATTGCAATGTCGGCATAGTCCACGGACACTCTCACCGTAAACATTTGTCGTCGTTCGGCATCGGCAAGTTCGATATCCGGGAGGGAGTCGTAGTCAATCGACGAGGCGTCCACCCCTGCTGTGTCAAAGATGCTTCCATCCTTAACCGCGATCGAAACCTTATCGACGGACATTGCTGAACTCGCAATCTTCTCAGCAAGCGCGCGGACATCGGCCGTGCTGGATGCTTCTCTGATGCCCAATCGTGCCGCACGCCGGGCAGCGGAGTTGAGTGTATGAATGGTCATGAAGACATGACCAAACTCAATCAGGCCAAACAACAGGATGAAGAAGACTGGCAGTACAATTGCCGTCTCGGCCAAAACCGCTCCACTTCGTTCAGAGCCATGTTTTTGAAAATTCAGAAGCCGCATTCGGCATCTCCGTGTCGGAATCAGCAGGACTATGAATTTGCAGTTGCCACCAGTGCGAGACATCACTTGTCGTGAATTGTTAATGTCGTTGCATCATTGAAACGTAGTTCGAGAACTCCGAGCTGGGAAGGGTTTTACCCCAGGCAGAAACGCCGATGGTCTAAAACGCATGGGTGGAGTTGCGGCGCAATGCTGACTCCAGTCAAATCACTCACCCATGAAATGCGGCAGGCATGATTTGACTGCGGTTTAGAGGCTTTTTGAATTCAAATGATGCCGATATGCAACAAATTGCGGAGCCTGACAAGTTCGGGTTATGTCGATCAGTCGCTTCGATTCAATTATTTGTCGTTGCACGATATTGCGCCGAGATTTCGACAAATCTGTAAATACCCTGCGAATGTGTCAGCAAAGTCACCTGGGCGTGGACGTGCTGACTCAATGCGGGGATTATTCGCAATCCTCCCTTTGGCACTCGTTCGACAGGGGTGCGTCTCGGCAAATCTTGGAATTCAGCTGGTCGGTCCGAAGCAAAGCTGGAAAGACATGGCTTCTGTCGAACTGATCTTGAGCCGAATCCATTCACACCATCCAGGAATTTCGGGGATGTGTCTTGCAGAATGGGGGTAATCCCCACTAGAAGTCCCATCCCAAATTACGCAGGGGCCGCAAAGTTTCGATATCCAGGCATTTCACTTGTTTGAAGCACAGAATATGAACAAAGAATTTGGTATTCGGTCGTTCTTTGCGCGTCTGGCAACGAAGCGGAAACGCGGGTTTGGCAAGCGAAGGCAAAATGCAAAAGCTGAATCTCTTGAGTCAAGATTGCTGTTAACGGCCGCCCTGGAAGGCTTTGTGTGGAATGACGCCAATGACAACGGCATTCAGGACGATGGGCTCAGTGGCATCGACGGGGTCCGTGTGGAAGTTTTCTATGCGGGCCTGGATGGCGTTTTTGATGGGACTGAAGACCCCAGCGTTCTCACGACGGCTGGCGGTGGTCTGTACTCGCATACTGGCGCTCCCGGCAATTACCGGGTGATTTTCTACCCGGTCCTTGGGTATACGCGCACCGCGCCTAATGTTGGAGCGAATGACACGATCGACTCCGACGCCAACGTGAGCACAGGGATCACGCAGATCTACACGCTGGCCGAGGGTTCGACCAACGACACCGTTGATGCGGGCTATACGCATCGGGCAGCCATTGGCAATTTTGTATGGAACGATCTGAATGCCGACGGCATTCAGGACACGCTGGAACCCGGAATTCCAAACGCAACGGTCAATCTGACAAACGGTCCTCTCAATGCCCTGGTCGTGATTGACACGACAACCACGGATGCCGACGGCATGTACTGGTTCGCGAACGTCGTGCCGGGGGCATATCGAGTGCAGTTCGTGCAGCCGCTGGGGTTCAGCTTTGCGAGTCCGCCGAATTCCCTTTTGGCTGGCGATGACACATTCGACAGCGACGCGGTCCCGCAGCCAGGCGGCATGACAGGTGTAACGGAGGTCTACCAACTTGTTGGCGGCCAGTACAACGAAACAATTGACGCGGGTTATTACAATGTACTGGGCCTTGCGAGCGTCGGTGATTTCGTGTGGGATGACTTGGACGGCGACGGCCAGCAGGACTCGGGCGAGCCGGGGATCCAGAGCGTGACGGTGATCCTGACTGGAGCCGGGGGTGATAACCAGTTCGGCAACGGTAACGAAACCATTGTTTCCACAACCACTGGCAGCAACGGCGAGTACCTCTTTACGAACCTGGCTCCAGACCAGTATCTGGTAACGTTTTCGGACCTGCCACCTGGCTACGTGTTCACAACTCCCAACGTCGGAGATGACACGAGCGACAGCGACGCGGATCCCCTGACCGGGACGACCGGGATCTATGTCCTGAACTTAGGTGACAGCAACATGACGGTCGATGCGGGTGCCTACCTGCCTATCCCTGGTATTGACATCGAGAAGACGACGAATGGTCCATCGAACACAAACCCTATCCCTCCCACCTACGACAATGAGGATACGCCCAGCGGCGTTGGCGTTCCCGTCCTGACTCCGGGGTCGGTCGTCAACTGGACTTACAAAGTCACCAACACTGGCAACGTGGCCTTTGCGTTTGCCGAAGTCGTGGTTTCCGACGACAACGGGACGCTTGGTATCGCCAGCGATGATCTGAGCACAACCAATGGGAAAATCACGTTCGGCAGCGTGTATATGGGAAACTCGGATAACATTCTCGAACCGGGCGAAATGTGGTTGTATCACGCGACCGGGACGGTGCAGACTTTGCTTGTGCCTGGTTCCGGCGCATCGACGACGTTTGACTTCCAGGGCAGCAGCGCCACGGACGGGACAGACGGCAACATGCGGACGTTTACTGCGGGCTCGCTGTCGGTCAAAGCCAGTGCCTTTAGCCGAGACGACACCAGCGGTGCCTGGTTGAGGGCGTACGTTGGCAGTTACAGCGGTGGGCTGGGTGTGACGGATAGCAGTGAAGGCAGTGGAAGCAGCGATCGGCACACACTTGATAACGTGGGAGGGCGTGACAATTACGTGCTCTTCGAGTTCTCTCAAAGCGTGATCATTGACGCGGCCTTCCTGGGATTACGTCATAACGGACAGTGATCTGACATACTGGATCGGGACAAAAACAGATCCTTTCAACAACCACTTGACGCTCAGTGATTCGCTTCTCGCCAGTCTGGAATTCACGGAAGTCAATTTAACGAGTTCAACCACCACTCGGACCGCGGATCTGAACGCCGCGAATCTGTCTGGCAACGTGCTGATCATCGCGGCCCTCGTGGACGAAGCGACAGCGACAGCGAACGATAAGTTTAAGATTCAAAACCTGACAATTAAACCATCCGTGCCTGGAGTTTATGCAAACAAGGGAGTCGCGACGGTGCCTCGTGCCACCGACAAC
>JANOUN010000644.1:0-2815 GCA_031416875.1 Planctomycetota bacterium
GCCTGTGTTGCGCCTGCGCGCGACCGTCATCTCCCGCACTGCGGACGGCTCGCGCACCAGTTACGTCACCCGCGTCTCTGAGACAGGATTTACGAAACTCAGTGGACAGAGGACAAAAGGGCGGCGCCCCTCTAAGATGCTCGACTTCTGAAATCTGCCCGGTTCGGGATCGGGCGGCGATGTGATCTTACAAGGTATTGACTGGCCAGGATGCCAGAGCTGCGGACGATATGAAAACTGACGAACTGCGTGAAAAATATCTGGCTTTCTTCGAAACCAAGGGCTGCGTGCGTCGGCCGAGTGATGTGCTGATTCCCAAGGATGACGCGACGGTTCTGTTCACACCTGCAGGGATGAACCAGTTCAAGAATCAGTTCCTGGGGATCGGGCCGCTGGAATTTACCAAGGCGACCACCAGCCAGAAATGTCTGCGGACAGGTGACATTGGAAACGTCGGCATCACGGCGTATCACCACACGTTTTTTGAGATGCTTGGCAACTTTTCCTTCGGCGACTACTTCAAACGCGACGCCATTCATTGGGCGTGGGAGTTTCTGACCACAAAGCAGTGGCTGGGACTGGATCCGGATCGTCTCACGGTCACCGTGTATCTGGACGATGACGAAGCGTTCGACATCTGGCACAAGGAAATCAAACTTCCGGCAGACCGTATCAGCCGCCTCGACGAATCCGAAAATTTCTGGCCAGCATCCGCGCCGTCGCAGGGGCCGGACGGCGTCTGCGGGCCATGCTCGGAAATTTATTATTTAGCGGTGGGAGCCACGAAACCGGTTGAGATCTGGAATCTCGTGTTCACGCAGTTCAATCGAGTCGGTGATCCGCCGAACAATCTGCAGCCGCTGCCGATGAAGAATATCGACACGGGCATGGGACTGGAACGTTGTGCGTCATGTCTGCAGGGCGTGCTGAGCAACTTTGAAATTGACATCCTCAAACCGATGTGCATCGCGGCAGGGGATTCGCTGGGACTGAAGTATTCGTACGATGCAGCATGGGGCCGAGCCTGTCGCCGCATCGCCGATCATATGCGAGCCTGCACTTTCGCCATACACGAAGGTGCGAATCCCGGCCCGGACAAAGCCGACTACATTATGCGCCTGTTACTGCGTCGCGCCGCGATGGAAGGTTACCTGCTTGGCAAAAAATCCCCGTTTCTGCATTCGCTGGTGCCAGCGATCGTGCAGGGCATGAAGTCTGCGTATCCGGAGATCGCGGATACGGTGCAGTCCGTTTCCAATGTGATCAGGCTCGAAGAGGAGCAGTTCCTCGACGTCGTTGATCGCGGCATGCCACGTTTCGAAAAGCTCGCGCAGCGTGCAAAATCGACAGGCATTATTTCCGGCGAAGATGCGTTTGATCTGCATCAGACTTATGGTTTTCTGATTGAACTCACGGACACACTGGCCGCACAGAACAATTTGAAAGTCGATCACGAAGGCTACAACAAAGCCCGCAAGCGTCATGAAGCCACCAGCGGCAGCGGCGCATTTGCGGATTCCGTGATGAGTGCGGGCCCGATCGATTCACTCAAACGACAGGGCGGCACAAAATTTCTTGGCTACGATTCACTGAAGGCGGAATGCCTCGTCGTCGGGATTATCTCGAACAAGGAACTCGTCAACGAGTTTTCAGCCGCAGGCCACGAAATTCCGATCGGTGTCGCGCTGGACCGCTCGCCATTCTATGCAGAATCCGGTGGCCAGACCGGTGATATCGGAAACCTGGTCGGAGAGGGCGTGGAATTTGTCGTGGCTGACACTCAAAAGGACGGCGACCTCTGGATTCATGTGGGCCATCTGATAAAGGGAAAGCTGACCGTCGGCCAGGCTCTCAAGGCAACCGTGGACAACGATCGTCGTTCCGGAATCCGAAGGGCTCACTCGGCGACGCATCTTCTCCATCACGCGCTGCACTGTACCGTGGGAAAGAATGCGACTCAGCGTGGTTCTAAAGTCGAAAATGATTCCCTCCGATTCGACTTTGCGCACAATCAGGCACTCACGCCCGACGAGCTTCGTCAGGTGGAAGATATCATCAATGACTGCATCGCCAGGGGAGCAACCATCACGACGGAACTGCTTCCAATTGAAGCCGCTCGGAAGAAAGGTGCCATGGCACTGTTTGGTGAAAAATATCCGGACGAAGTGCGCGTCGTCAGCATGGGTGACTTTAGTGTCGAACTGTGCGGAGGAACGCATTTGTCCAATACCGGACAAGTCGGCCTGTGTCGGATCACTTCCGAAGAACCGATCGCGAAGGGAGTACGGCGGATCACAGCCATCACCGGATCGAAAGCCGTTCAGAAAGGCCGAGACACCGATGAATTGGTGGCACAGCTTCAGCGATTGCTGAAAGCTCCGCAGGCGACAGAACTGGTCACACGCGTCGAATCGCTGCAGAATGAAGTCAAAACGCTGAGCAAACAGATTGCCGAGTTGACGTCAGCCAACGTCGCCGACGCGATTGGTGGCCTGGTGGCTCAGGCGGAGACGATTGGCGGCGTGAAAGTCATCGCAAAGAAACTCGAAGGCGTCACCCGTGAGGCGTTGCGTGACTTTGCTGATCAGTTGCGGGACAAGCATAGTCCGATTGCCATGATTTTGGGAGCTGAGATCGAAGGCAAGGTGTCGCTGATCGCCGCTGTCAGTAAGCCACTCGTCAAGGAAAAGAATCTGCACGCTGGCAACGTCGTCAAAGCCGCCGCGACCATCGCCGGTGGTGGTGGCGGCGGTCGGCCTGATATGGCCGAAGCCGGCGCGAAGCTCGTCGATAAGATCGACGAAGCCATCGCGGC
>JANOUN010000645.1:0-4225 GCA_031416875.1 Planctomycetota bacterium
ACCGATGGCAAGGTGCAGACCGAAACCCGCCATTTCGCCCTGTCCTGGATGCCTGCACCCGAGGTCTTCATGGCACTTCGTCCTGCGTGAGCATTTGGGGCGCACATGGACGAACGAACTCGTCACCTTCCCGCTGACCCCTGAGCAGTTGGCGACTGTGCGGAAAGGAGCCCGGCTGATCGGTCCGGGGGAGATGCCGCTTTCATGTCAGTTGAGTGACTTATCCGGTCCGCCTCGCCTTGCGTTCCAGGTGACGCTGACTCCGGGGGCGACTCAGTCGTATCGGCTTGAAAAAGCTGCGGGGCCGACGGCATCGGATCTCAGGATCGAGGACGGCGAACAGACCTTGCGTCTCGGAAACGCACACATCGGCATCGCGCTGCGGAAGACTTTGAAGTCAAGTGAAGCACCCATTGAGGGAATCCGGCTGCGCTCTGGAGCATGGACCGCCGGCGCGACGCGCACGGGAGGAGCCAGGGTAAAAAACTACCGGTGTGAATTGCTTGCCAGTGGGCCAGTCTTTGCCGAGGCCGCCTGCCATGTCACGTTCGCTGATCAGGGGACCTGGTCGCTGCGGTTCCGTGTGTTGCACGACGAGCCGGTCATTTTAGTGAACGAGTCGTTCGATGCTCCGGCGGGCGGCAGCATGCAGCTTGCACTGGGAAACGCGGCGTTTCAGCCCACGCAGTTGCTCTATCGACAGGGAAAGGACGACCTTGGAAAACTGCAATCCTGGACCATCACTTCAGGCAAGGCTTTCACGCTCGAACCCTGGTTGCGATGGTGGCTGAATGATCGACAGGGGAATTGGTTTGCCGTCTACACTCCGAGCGATGGATCTCCGCAGGGCAAAGCGAGCGACCTGCTGATGGTTGGAGCGCTGCGTGCCAGCCAGTGGAAGGATTTGAACTGGAAGGGCAGGGCGACGCAGTTGGCTCCCGAGATCCCTGCAATCGTCGAAAATGGAATCGTGGTGCTGCAATTGCCTCTGGGTGGCGGTGGGCGGACCTGGATGCTCGGTACGCCACCGACGGAAGAATCGATTGCCCTGTTGACTTCAAAGAATCGAAAAGTCGCGCCGTTGCCACAACGGTATCTCATCAAGCATGGCGATTTTCCGCTCGATGAGGTCAAAGACTATGTGCTCGACTGGTCCGGCGACCACGAAAACTATCCGCGCTTGTTTGTCCGCAAGCAGGCTCTGCCCGCGTTGCGCAGCCAGTTGAAATCTGATCCCGTCGAAGTGAAACGCTGGACGTCCGAACAACCGATCGACAAGTACAATATCGAGAGTCCGTTGCGGGCTTACTATGCGTCCGCGAATCCGGGACTGGGCAACGCAATCGTCAAAAGGAGCAACGAATGGCTCAGGCTGGTCGTGGACGAAGATCTGCTGGAGCAGAACAGTCGAGTCACGCTGGGCGTGGCTCCGCACATGCAGGCGGTGATGCTGTTGCCGACGATCAACCTGACCGACGCCGCTTTGGGATGCGAAGGCGTGACGCCGGAAATGCGAAAACGGATGCTCGCCCAGGTCGCGTTTCTGGGCTATGCGGTCAACCGCGATGACTATTGGTCGCCGGCACGCGGGTTCTCCGCCAATCCCAACATGACGACGACGGTGGCACTCTATCAGACAGCCATCGCCTCGCTGATCCCGTCGCATCCGATGGCAAAGCCATGGGCAGAGCAGGGCTTGAAGGAATTGCGCCGCCAGCTTTACGCCTGGTCCGATGAAGATGGCGGCTGGCTGGAAGCCCCGCACTACGCCATGGTCTCCTTCGATCATATGCTCGGTGCCTTCCTGATGGCGTCGAATGCGGGCTTCGGTGACTACGTGCTTGACGAACGCATTCGCAAGGTCAGCGAATGGCTGGCGAAAATCTCTACGCCCCGCGATCGGCGAACCTCGAACTTCCGCCACTATCCCCCCGTCGGAAACACGTACATGGGCGAATCGACCGGCATGTTTGGAATTGTGGCCGGGCTCTGGAAAGACCACGACCCGGCGTTTGCCGCCAATATGCAGTGGATGTGCGAAGAGCACGGTTCGCCCGACATCGGCCTGCTGGGAAGCTTCGGAACTTTTTCAGGCTACAAAACACTGCTCAAGACCAATGGCGTCGCAGCCCGTGCTCCCGCTTATGGCAGCGAATGGTTCCGCAACACCGGCGTTGTGCTGCGAAACGTGCTCGGATCTGACCGCGAAACCTATCTGCATCTGATCGCCGGCTCGCAGCACGACCATTACGACTTTGATTCAGGCAGCATCGTGCTGTGGGGAAAAGGGCGTCTGCTGGCCGACGATTTCGGATACATCGGTCGACATCCGGCACAGTGGCACAGCATGCTGACGTCATCTGCAGTGGCCGATGACGGAATCATGCAGGTCGAAGCGTTTGCACCGAGTCAGGCGTTGGACTATGTGCTCGGTCGCAAGGAGGCGTGGCAACGGCAGATCGCATTCACGAAAGATGCCGATCCGCCTGGGCCAACTGGTTTCCTGATTCGTGACACTCACGATGCGGATGTCGATGCGATTTGGAGACTGTGGCTGACGACGACAGGAATCTCGATCCACGACCGTGGCGCAACGGTCGTCGGAGAGGACGATGTTGATCTGGATATATTCTTTTTTGAGCCAGCGAAATTGAGTCTGAAAACGGAATCGACAGTGCAGAAAGGACTTGGCCGACGCGATGGAAAGGAGGGGCCGATTGAGCTCAGCCAGACAGCCCTCGTGGCCACGCTGCACGGACGCGGCTCCATAGCGGCTCTGCTCTGTCCTCGACTGAAAACGGACCCGGTGCCCAGAGTGACATGGTTTGCGGGCGGAGCTGGTGTCCAGATGGAGACACGGTCAGGCATTGACTATCTCTTCGTGGCGACGCCGACGCGGAAAGACGGCAAGATCGTGATGCCCAGCGCAGAGTTCACCACCGCAGATCGCAAGCTGGCATTTCAATGCACCTCAGGCGCTGTTCAGGTTCGAAGCAAAACCGCGACACTCACGCTCGGGACACCGGGCAAAATTCGATTCGGCGAGCTGACTCTGGAGAGCACAAAACCCAACACACGGACTGATCCTCGCTGACTGTCAATCGAATTGAATTGAGACCTGATCTATTATTGCTCTTCGCCGCAATGACAGCAGATCGACGATGCGTGAAAACCAAAGCGACGACCGATCGGCGTCTCTGGACTCCCGAGGGGATATACGGCACGCGGTTGGCATTGGCTCGTTTAACCGCGTGCCCAGCGGGCCGCGATTGTTCTATTTGAAATTTCGTATTTGAGATTTGAGATTTGAAATGCGAAGCGCGGGGCGTTGCCCACGCGGTTAAACGAATGTGCCATCCTCAACCACGCTCGGTATAGCTTCCGGGAAATTCTGCACTACAATCAGTCAGCATGAATCGAGCGCCAACGCCTCAAGGCAATTGTTTGATCGCGCCAGATCCAACCGGGTGGTTTCAATGGTCCCGACGGCTCCCTTCCATCAGCATTCAAGACGCAACTTTCTCACTCAGGCAGGAGTTGGCGCCGGGATGCTGGCGTATGCGGCACTGGCTGCGGCGGATGGTCGAACGCGGCGTCCGGTTTGTACAACTGTATTCGGGCGATACCAATGGATGGGATGCCCATGCGGATGTTGAATCGAATCATTCCGAATGCTGTCTCAGCACCGACAAGCCGGTGGCCGGTTTGCTGAAGGATCTGAAACAACGCGGATTGCTGGAAGATACGCTGGTGATCTGGGGCGGAGAGTTCGGTCGGATGCCGATGAGTGAACAGGGGACAGGCCGCGATCACAATCCGTGGGGCTACTGTGCGTGGCTCGCCGGTGCCGGGATTTCCGGTGGGCGCGCTTACGGTGCCACGGACGACATCGGGTTACGAGCCGCCGTCAATCCGGTGTCCGTCCACAACTTTCACGCGTCGATCCTGCACCTGCTGGGGATCGATCACGAACAACTGACACATTTCCATAATGGGCTGGACAAACGTTTGACCGGACCGAAGGAAGCATACGTTGTGCATGAGATGATTGGATAGATGATTCTGCATTGCTCTCAAAAGAGTGCGTTCAGTGGCTGTGTGCATAATGTGGCGGGATGTCCGGTGTGGAATGTGGCAGGAGATGCGTGAGTTTTTCGTAATGAATCACAGTCGGCGGAGCGACTGAGCTACGTAGGCGACGTCGCTCCGCGACTCGCATTCCAGG
>JANOUN010000646.1:0-2866 GCA_031416875.1 Planctomycetota bacterium
TGTTGATTTAGTGATTTTTGGGGCTCATGATCATACCAACCCGAAGCGCCAGCGAGGAATTCAGTCGTTTCTGCCTCGCTGGCGCTTCGGGTTGGTATTAAATCAACACCCCGCTAGCGCCTTGCGGCTCACAGTATTGGAGTATCAGGACAGACTCCCAGCCACGGCCGACAGCAACCAGACACAACCAACTTAATGAACTCAACTTTCCAGGACAAGATTTTCAAAATACGAATAGATTCAAACGAGGAGTAAGAAACTCCTCAAAGGAGAACAAAGCCATGAAAACTCTCAAGACCTTCACACTGACTCTGGCCCTTCTGACGATGGCAGGCAGTGTCGCATTCGCTCAATCCTCGCCAAACAGCAACTGCCGCAATGGTCAGTGCAACGCATCGCAGCCCGGATACGGTTCTGTCTGGTCACGCTCAAACAACGATGAGTCCGCTGATGGGGACTCAAACGATCGCTATGACACGCAGTCACCTGCATTCCGACCCGCATCCGGTTCCGGGGCCAACGATTTTCCGGAACTGCCAGCCAGCTGGTCAACGCTGAGCCGTCGTTCAAATACATCATCCGCTCCGGTGGATTCCTTCAGCCGTCCTGCTGGAAACAGTCAGTTCGACTACGGTACTGACAACCGAAACCTGAGTTCACGCAACGACGAACAGGTTCGCTACCGTGTGCCTCTGGGCAACTATGCTCCTTCCGGCAACGACCGCGTTGATGATCGTGGTCAGGATCGACTCAACTCCGGACGCAGGGATCGTGTGACTCAGCAGCCTGCCGATCCGTTCGGTGATGACTCAAACAGTGGCTATGACCGATATACTCCTGTGGATCGAAACGCACCTGTGGATCGCTACGCACCTGTTGACCGTTACGCACCTTCCAGCGGACGCGATCCTTTTGTGCCTGCTCAGCCGCCACAGAGTCAGATGGACGAAGAGAGTGACACCATCAACAACCTGCTCACATACCGCTATCAGAACCCGGTGACTGTACGAGCCATCCGAGCGATGAGCAGCACTCAGGCCGTGCAGTTGTTCGCCGAAGTGTCCCAGAAGATTGACGAACGCTCTCTGGAACCGACCAGCTACGATCTGCGAGTTCGACGAGCTCTGCGAAATCTCACGATTGCTCTGGACAATCAGGCATTCATGAACGGACTTGGAATTTCAGCGGACTCATTCCGCACTGACAGTTTCCGCAATGTACTCAGCCGCGTGGCTGGCAATGGACAGGTGCAGAATTACACGGACGCTCGTACAGTTCTGAACACGGTGATGCAGTCAGCTCAGTCTGTACAGGGTCTGACACCAAGTGTCGTTGCCTTTGAATTTGCCAACGCCAGCATCGACACGCTCGACAAGTTCTCTGGTCTGGAACCAGCGGACCCAGGCTCACGCAACGGTGCGGAACTGACGAATGTGAAGAGTGCGGCTCTGGAAGAAAATATTGTGGGGATCGGTGTCGAGGTTCGTGAACATGCGGAAGGTCTGATCGTCGTGAAGCCGCTGCGAGGCGGACCGGCTGCAGAAGCCGGTGTTGAATCCGGCGACATCATCCTGAGTATCAACGGCAAGAACATCGGCGGCCTGAAAATGGCCAGCAGTGTGGACCTGATGAAGGGAACCAGCGGCAGTCAGATGAGTATGCGAATCTACCGCGACGGAAAAGGCGAACGTGATTTTTCTCTGACACGCCGTTCCGTGCGAGTCTGGACTGTGAACGATACGAAGCTGCTGTCCGGTACCGATGTGGGCTATTTCAGTCTGAGCCGCTTCTCACAGAACTCAACCGCAGAAGTGGATCAGGCTCTGAATGAACTTCACAAACAAGGCATGAAGTCTTTGGTCCTCGACCTGCGAGGCAACCCTGGTGGCCTGTTGACGACCTGTGTTGAAATCAGTGACCGCTTCCTGGCCTGTGGCAAAATCGTGACAACAAAAGGACGACTGAGTGCCGACAACATGGTGGAACGAGCCACCTACAGCAAGACCTGGAGTGTGCCATTGGTAGTGCTGGTCGATGGCGACAGTGCTTCTGCGAGCGAAATCTTCGCAGCAGCCATTCAGGAAAACGGACGAGGCGTTGTGGTGGGAACTCAAAGCTACGGCAAGGGCTCTGTGCAGACGCACTTTCCGCTGAGTGCCATCGGAGGTGACCTGCGACTGACAACAGCTCTGTTCTACTCACCAAACGGACGGAAGATGGCTGGCGAAGGTGTTAAGCCGGATGTCGAAATCAACGACCGCGACGGAGTGGTGAATGGTGACGAAGTACTGGTTGAAGCCGCACGAGTCGCTCGCAGCCAGACACTGAAGGACATGGCCAAAACGTCCGGCACCTGCAAGACACCTGCGCCATCCGCCGGACGAAGTTCTTCACTGAGCAACATTATGGATTCAGGTCACTCAACGACCAGCATTCGTTGAGACACGCTGACCTGTTTCAATCGGCAAGTCTGGACCACGATGGTTCAGCGGTCGATTGGTTTGATCCATCACACCGCTCAGAAGGAACCTGATCGTGCAGCAAATGCAACCAGCACTAAAAACCTGAAACCGGCTGACTGAAGAGAACTTTGGTCATCCGGTTTTGTGCTTTTGGTTATGGCCTGAACAGGAATGGCCAAGCTGACTTGCCCAACAAGTCCAGTGACGTCAATCCGATCGAGGGGCGAGCCTGGGCTGTCAAAAATCCGGGGTTGTGGGCAATCCCTGATGATGCAGGTTTTGTGCGGCTGAGTTGTGAGTCCGGACTCCATGATGTCCCGTGGCTTGCGTATTGTCGAGACGAGGCTCCGCCACGATGGGGCTCGCCCCCATCGAGCGATGATCATCACCAGACAAGAAGTCAT
>JANOUN010000647.1:0-4351 GCA_031416875.1 Planctomycetota bacterium
CTTCTCATGCCTGAACCACTTCCTCCCTACGCACAAGAATGGATGGCGCAGTGGCGTAATGCCGCAGAGGAACTGCCGAAGATCCGTGACAGAGAATTGCGATCCATGACGGATATGCAGATCATTGAAAACGCCATTGCATTGGAACCTGAAAGGCCGTATCCATTACGAACAGAATCCGGCATGGTTGTGATGCAGCAGTGGTTTCAGCGACTTCGCATGGCCAATGAATTGTGAATGGAATCCTTCAGTCAGCTGTAGATGTCAGCACTGTAATTGCCAGCCTGAAGCTGCCCTATTGCATGATTGGCGGGATCGCGCTTCAACGTTGGGGTGAACCCCGCATGACCGTCGATGTCGATGTGACGATTCTGGCGGGGTTTGGAAACGAGATTTCAGTCTTCCGAAAGCTCGCGAAATGTTTTGCACCGCGAATCCCTGATGCTGAGTCCTTTGCTGAATGCAATCGGATTGCTCTGCTCGTAACAAAGCAGGGAGTCGGCGTCGATGTCTCACTTGGAGCGCTCCCCTTCGAAGAACGAGTGATCTCCAGAGCAACAGATTGGCTCATTCCGGACTACGGTAACATCAGAACTTGTTCGGCAGTTGACCTGATCGTGCTCAAGGCATTTGCCGCCCGTGACCAGGACTGGATCGATATACGCGGAACTCTTGTTCGACAGCGAAACCGCATCGACCGTGACTTGATCTTCGAAGAACTCACACCGCTTACGGAACTGAAGGAAGAGCCCGAAATTCTGACACGGCTCAATGACCTCTTCGAATCGACCGCCAGAGTCTAATTTGTCCGAACCTTGTGATCGTTCGTACCATGACTGAATTCCACTTGACCGGTGCCGCACTTTGGGAAAGGATGAACCGCGCCGTGGAGAAAGTTCAGGAACGACTCGAAAAGACCGCCCGAACGCTGGAAGCGGTCGGCGTTCCGTACTGCATTATCGGAGGCAACGCAGTTCGAGCCTGGGTGGCGCAGAAGGACGAAGCCGCCGTGCGAACGACGCGCGATGTCGACATCCTGCTGCGACGCGGAGATCTGCCTGCCGCGATTGCCGCCATGGAGGGAGCCGGTTTCGTCTATCGACATTCCGCCGGAATCGACATGTTCCTGGATCACCACGACTCCAAAGCCCGAGACGCAGTCCATGTCCTGCTTGCCAGCGAACGCGTGCGTGAAACGGATCTGATGGCAGCGCCGGACGTCGATGAATCTGTCATCGTGGATTCACACAGAATCTTGTCATTGGAAGCGCTTGTCCGGATGAAACTCAATACTTTTCGAGATAAAGATCGCATGCATTTGCGAGACATGCTGGACGTCGAACTCATCGACGCCAGCTGGGTTCATAAGGTACCACCAGAACTCGCCGCCCGCCTCCAGGAACTCCTGGACAATCCTGAATGATTTTGAGTCGTCAGTGAAATGCCTCTCCCAACTCCCAACTCCCAACTCCCAACTGATAACTGATAACTGATAACTGATAACTGATAACTGATAACTGATAACTGATAACTGCCACCTTTTTACTTTTTACGAACGAGACTCATGCCCAAAACTGCATTCATCACAGGAATTACCGGCCAGGATGGATCCTATCTTGCTGAATTGCTGCTGGAAAAGGGCTACCATGTGCATGGCCTGGTTCGTCGAGCCAGTACGTTTACAACTGGTCGAATCAATCACATCTATCGCGATCCACACCAGAGCGGCACACGCCTGTTTCTGCACTACGGCGACCTGACGGATGGTCAAAGTCTGACCAATTTGATTCTCGACATCGAACCCGATGAGATTTACAACCTCGGTGCTCAGAGTCACGTCCGAGTTTCATTTGATCAGCCTGTCTATACGTTTCAAGCAACAGGCGGCGGAGCACTCAACGTCCTTGAAGCCGCTCGGCAGCTGAACAAGAAAAAACCCGTCAAAGTCTACCAGGCATCGTCCAGCGAAATGTATGGCGAAGTACTGGAAACGCCGCAGACAGAAAAGACGCCATTCCAGCCGCAGAGCCCCTACGGTTGTGCAAAGGTCTTTGCGTTTCATCAGACGGTGAACTATCGCAAGTCCTACGACATGTTTGCCGTGAACGGGATCCTGTTCAATCACGAAAGTCCCCGACGAGGTGAAACATTCGTGACGCGAAAAATCACCCGTGCGGCGACACGGATCAAACTCGGACTTCAGCAAAAGCTGTATCTCGGAAATCTGGAAGCAAAACGCGACTGGGGTTATGCAAAGGATTATGTGGAAGGTATGTGGCGGATGCTGCAGCATTCCGTGCCTGATGATTTTGTGCTCGCCACCGGCAAGACCCAAACCGTTCAGGAATTCGCCGATCTCGTGTTTGCGCAGCTGGAACTGGATCCGCAGAAGTATATCGAAATTGATCCGCGTTACTTTCGGCCTGCCGAAGTCGATTTGCTGCTCGGCGACTGCAGCAAAGCCCATGAAGAACTCGGTTGGGCCGCCACCACCAGTCTGGCCGAACTGGCGAAGCTGATGGTCGATCACGACCTGGAACTGGCAAGGCAGGAGGCGATGCTTGCCAGGAGCGAACAGTCGTCAGGCCTCAGTGGACTGCAGGGCAGGGCGGTGGTAACGTAACTCAGTCAATCGGCCGACTGAGATTCCCCGACTGCATCGTGGTTTTGGCGATCACGAATCAAGCATTTACGCAACGTGACAGGATCAATTGCTGATGAGTACGATTTCCACAATCGCTGAACATCGCGTCCTTTTGGATGGCGTGAGTTGGCAGACGTATTCTGCCCTTGTTGATGAATCAGAACATGCCAGTGGACGAATGACTTACGATCAGGGGACTCTTGAAATCATGTCTCCATTGATGCCTCATGAAAGTGGCAAACGCCTGCTTGGGCGAATGATTGAAATGTTTACGCTCTTGCGCGGTATCGACATCCGCTCGTCTGCGTCCACGACTTTTCGACGAACGGATTTGAAGAGAGGCTTCGAAGCCGACGAATCCTACTACATCCAGTTTGCCGCACAGATTCGCAGCAATCGCGACATCGATCTGTCAATCGATCCGCCGCCGGATCTGGTCGTTGAAGTTGAGATGACACGATCGGCCATCGACAAGCTGAGATTATTTGCCTCAATGGGAATCCCCGAAGTCTGGCGATACGACGGAAAAACCCTATGGATCGGGAGTCTCCAGAAAGACAAATACATAGAAGCGGAATTCAGTCATGTTCTTCCTGATTTTCCGGTCGAGCTGGCCAGCGAGTTCCTGGCTCAACGATTTGAGATCAGCGAAACAGAACTCATCCGTCAGTTTGCGGAACTCGTGACGATCCAATAGCTAATCGCAGACTGCGTGATTCAATCTGCACAAACCCAACTATCAACTGGGGGTTGCAGTGCGAACTGAAGCCTGAACACTGCCGACTGCAAACTTACAAACTCATGACTGACAACTTGCAACTTGCAACGTCCACACACCGGGCTCTCATCACCGGTATTACAGGTCAGGACGGTTCCTGGCTGACGGAACTGCTGCTGGAAAAGGGCTACGAAGTCCACGGTATTGTACGCCGCAGCAGTACGCTGGAACGATCCCGTCTGCATCAGTTCTACGGCGATGCGGGCGTGTATGAAAAGCGTCTGTTTTTGCACTATGCCGACCTGTCCGATACGACCACGATCCGGCGAATCATCAACAAGGTTCAACCGGCTGAGTTCTATCATCTGGCCGGACAGTCGCATGTCGGCCTGAGCTTCGAGATTCCGGAAAGCACCTGTGATCTGACGGCGATGGGAAGTCTTCGCATCATGGAAATCCTGCGTGACCTTCCAAACCCACCGCGTTTTCTTCACGCCAGCAGTCGTGAGATTTTCGGCACGCCCACCGTCAGTCCTCAGGATGAATCAACGCCCATCAATCCCAATTCGCCTTACGGCTGTGCGAAGGCCTTTGCGACTCAGATGACAAAAATCTATCGAGAAGCGCACGGGCTCTTTTTCTGCAACGCCATCTGCTACAATCACGAAAGTCCAAGACGCGGCGAAAACTTCGTCACTCGAAAAGTCACGCTCGCCGCCGCAAGAATTAAAGCCGGTCTGCAGAAATCCGTGAGTCTTGGCGATCTCGATTCCGCGCGCGACTGGGGCTACGCCAAAGATTATGTGCAGGCGATGTGGCTGATCCTGCAACAGGAAGCTCCGGACGACTATGTGATTGCGACTGGTGAATCACGAACCATACGCGATCTTCTGGAAACCGCATTCAGACACGTCGGATTGAACTGGCAGGATCATGTAAAGATTGACGATCGTTTCAAACGCCCGGCGGACGCGCACGAATTGCTTGGC
>JANOUN010000648.1:0-1996 GCA_031416875.1 Planctomycetota bacterium
GTCCGAGGCACCTGTCCAAAATGTGGTGCCGAAGACCAGCCAGGGGATAACTGCAGTGTCTGCGGAGCGGCTTACACACCAGCGGACCTGAAGAACCCAAAGAGCACGCTGTCAGGAGCGGTCCCCGAGATCCGAACGGCCGAGCATCTGTTTATCGAACTGGAACGACTCCACGAGTTCCTGAATGAGTGGACTCAGGACGGCACGCATCTGCAATCGGAAGTCGCTAATTATCTCAAGGGGCACTTTCTGGGAGAACCGTTGCGGGATTGGGACGTGTCACGGCCGGCACCCTACTTTGGCTTTGAAATCTCAGACAAGCCAGGCCACTACTGGTACGTCTGGTTCGATGCTCCGATCGGCTACATGGCTTCGACGCTGGAATGGTGTACGAGGCACAACGAAAACCTGGACGACTGGTGGCGAAGCGATTCAAAAGCTGAGATCCATCATTTCATCGGCAAGGACATCACTTACTTTCACACGCTGTTCTGGCCGGGCATGCTGAAATCGGCCGACTGCAATTTGCCGAAGAAAGTGCATATCCACGGGTTCCTCACCGTCGGCGGTGAGAAAATGTCGAAGTCCAAAGGCACATTTGTCATGGGCTCGACGTTTCGCAAACACCTTCCTTCCGGAGCGTTGCGGTATTACTATGCCAGCAAGCTTGGGACAGGTCTGGATGACATCGACTTAAACCTTGACGAGTTCGTCTCGCGGTTCAACAGCGATCTTGTGGGAAAGGTCGTCAATCTGGCATCGCGTTCGGCGGGCTTTCTCGCGGGGAAAAAACTCAGTGACGTCTATCCCGATGACGGCGGGTTGTTCGCAGCCGCTGCGGACAAGGGCGAACAGATTGCAGCGTATTACGAAGACTGCAATTACAATGCGGCGACGCGTGAAATCATGGCATTGGCAGACAAAGCGAATAAGTTTGTCGATGACCGCCAGCCGTGGGTGATTCGCAAAGACGCGTCTAAGGCAGACGAACTCCGTGATGTGTGTACAATCACGCTCAATCTGTTCCGACAGATCGTGACGTACCTCGCACCGGTTCTGCCGGAACTGAAGAAGCAAACCGAAGAACTCCTGAACTGCCCGATCGCACACTGGTCGGAATCTCAGACTCCTCTGACGGGAACACCTGTCAGTCCGTTTACTCACTTAATGAAACGTATTGAAACGAAACAGGTTGAATCGATGATCGAAGAGAGCAAAGAAGTAATGGCCGCTGAACAGGGATCTGCACCGGTCACTCCGGAAACACCTGCAGTGACGTTTCATGCCGCGGACCAGTGGAAAGACGCGGGCGACGCGCTGGCCAATGAAGCACTGGCTGCTGAATGCACGATTGATGATTTTGTGAAGATCGACCTGCGTGTCGCGCGTGTGATCGAAGCGAATCATGTGCAGGGGGCGAATAAGCTGCTGCAGTTGACGCTTTCACTGGGTGGCGGTGAAACTCGTAATGTGTTTGCCGGGATCAAGGCGGCGTATAAGCCGGAAGATCTGGTAGGACGCCTGGTGATTTGCGTGGCCAATCTGAAGCCGCGTCAGATGAAGTTCGGTTTGAGCCAGGGGATGGTTTGTGCGAGCGGCAGTGGCGGGACGGAAGTGTTTCTGTTGTCTCCCGATACCGGTTCGGTGCCGGGACAGCGCGTGCATTGATTTCAGAAAACTCACGTACGATGGACATTCATGTCCGTCGCGTTCCATGCGAAAATGTCGGTATCACAAACCCGGGTTACTTTTTTGTTGAACGGCGAGCCGGAGGCGCAGGCATAACGAGGCACCGACGCCTTCGTCTTACCGTTAAACCGAATTCGAAAAGAGTCTTCACCCCGATGTCTCCGCAGCACCCTTCTCGAATGGGCCATCCGGCACCGTCCGTCACGGTTCCCAGCTCGCCGCCGATTTATCAATCGACGGCGTTTGATGTGCCGGACCTCGATGTTCTGGAAAGAATTCATACCGGAGAACTGCACGGCGATATCTA
>JANOUN010000649.1:0-3041 GCA_031416875.1 Planctomycetota bacterium
TTGACGAGTTCCGTCAGGATCAAATCGCGGTCATCACCGCTCAGTGAAAAAGCCAGCTGGGCAAGCAACAGACCGTATTTGTAGCTGATGTTGTAGCGGGATCCGTCGATTTCGAGCGCGAGATAGCGTTCGGTCTGGGCGAGTTGATTCAAGGAACTGCTCAGGTCGATCATTTTTCCGGCCGGTGCGGCGTCGAGTGACTTCTGCAGCAGCGTCAGGACAGTGGGAGTGAGAACATGCATTCCAAACATGCACAGGTAATAGCCTGCACGTTGTCCGGCCACGATCAGGTGTTGTTCGGCGATAGTGGGCGTGGGCTTTTCGATCACCGTGTTGACTTCATACAAGTTGTCGGACTGAGCCAGCGGAGTTCCGCCGACTGTACCGAAGAACGCCACTTCGTTTTCGCGCGTGGGCTGGATCGCCGAAACGGAGCATTCATATTTCGTCGCAGCTTCGACCAGCTGCTGAGCACACAGGCGATCCGTGCGGCTGAGATACAAATGGTCTGAGACGAGATGCAGAAACGATTCACCTCCTGCGAAATCACGGGCTCGCAGAATTGCGTCACCGTAACCGCGCGGATTGGACTGTTCAAAGAACACCAGTCGCGAAGCATGAGGCCCGGCCGCGGTGAGGTACGGTTCCTGTTGTCCGGGGCGGACAATAATGGCGACCTCTTCTATTCCTGAGTTGACGACTTCATCCAGCATGAGCCTCAACGCGGTGCGAATCTCGCCGCGTCGATCGACAAGTGTCTGAAGTGGCAGGCGGGCGTGATGATCACCAGCCGCCGTAATGACGGCTTTTCGGATTTTCATTTAATTTGCTCTGGATGTAAAATTGACAATTTATGTAACATCTGCAGAATCTGCCGAAGTTCAAATGTCTGCCGCGGCAGATCATCGGAACAATTGCAGGATGTCGCAAGTTCTTTTTGAGAAAGGAATTGCGATTCCGATGCGATCCGAAAATGTGATCAAACGAATGGACTGGTTCGGCATTTGCTGCCGGTTCTGAACAGGGTGACGAAAGGATTCGTTGCCACGAAAGATTCCTTCAACTGACGCACAGGATGAGCATGGACGCTCGAGTACTGCGATGTCTGGTCGTGGCTTTTGGGTTGGTGGTTGCAAGCAGTACGACTGATGCCGCAACGCATCAGACCGTCAATTTTGCGGTAACCGCGAAACGCCCGGAAGTTGCCGAACAAGTTGGCAAAGCGGCGGAAGTTTATCGCCAGCAACTCGCAATTTTCTGGCTCGGCAAGCCGTTGCCCAACTGGAGCCGTCCCTGCAAGATCACCGTCAACGAAGGTGCGCTGGGAGCTGGTGGTCAAACCACGTTTCAATTCGTACGCGGTGAAGTGCTGAATTGGCGGATGGAAGTTCAGGGATCGCTCGAACGCATTCTGGATTCCGTCCTGCCGCACGAAATCAATCACACAATTTTCGCTTGTCATTTTCGTCGCCCGCTGCCTCGCTGGGCCGATGAAGGCGCGGCGACACTGTTTGAACACCGCTCAGAACAGTTGAAGCAGTTGTCTCTGCTGAACGAGGTCATTCGCAACAGGCAGGAATTGATCTCGCTGCGTGATCTGCTCGCGATGAAGGAATATCCCCGTGGCCAGCGTCCCATGCTGACGCTGTATGCTCAGGGTTATGCGCTCGCCGATTTTCTGGTCCAGCAAAAGGGGCGTCACGCCTATCTGAAATTCATTGCCGACGGCGAACGTACAAACTGGGAAGAGGCAATTCGCACAAACTTTGATCACGAAGGCATTGAGTCGCTGGAGCGAAATTGGCAGGGCTGGGTGCTGGCGGGAATGCCAAAACTGACGCTGCCGCGGGATCAGATGCTGGCGCTGAAGGAAGAATCACCGGAGTCGGTCTCTCAGGCGACGGCTCGTCCGGAGATTATCCCTGACCAGGAAATCCCGTCGCTAAGATTAAGACCCCGTCGTTCGCTCGATGACGCAACAGTGCGGCTACAGAGTCCTGACCCGCAGCGGGTTAAATCTGTCACGGCACCGGAGAAAAGCGTCAAGATTGAAACACATGCCGAAGAGACAGCCGACGACGTGGCAAAGAATGCGACTCGCACAGAATCTGCCACGATTGGTCGGAATGCCTCATTTGTTGCACCTGTGCCTCAAGCGCACGACGCGACGGTACGTAAACTTGCGGATCAGGAATCACCGTCCGCAGACCAAAGCGTCGAATCCGATGTGCGTTTTCAAGATGCGACTGCCGAAAGGCCGGACGACACAAGTCGTTTCAGCCAACCGGAAGAAACTGGTCTGCTTGAAGATGTTGAGCCGCGTCGCCAACTGGAGCGCACGGGTTCTGTGAGAATTTCGAACACGGCATTGTCTGCGGGCGATTCAACAGGCAAATCCGTGGAACTCAATGGTGTCCTCCTTCCCGGGGAGCGACGTGGGAATTCCGGCAGCACACCGCAGTGGGCTGGATTTCCTGGGCAAAAGAAGTTGTTCTGACTTCGTGTGCAGTGAATGCTGACGGTCGAGCCACTTGATCAGACGCATTCTGGCGAACGTTGTTTCCTCCTGACATCATTCGCGCTGTCACAATAGCCCTCGTTCCCTACGGGCGAGTCATCGACACCCGCAACGATGACTCGCCCGCTTTCCTTTTTCCCGTCCCCGGAAACGAGCGTCAGTTCCGTGAATTCGCGGCTCTTCCTCTTTCGAAAGCCAATTCGCGTCGATACCATCCACAATCTCGAAAGCCGAGAAGATGTATATGTGTGCGCGCTGATGATGGTTGGTTTTGCCAGTTTTGCTGTCGTTATCCGCTCAGATCGTAAGCTGCGGCATGGTTGGAAACACCCAGCGGCAGTGCGAGATGGTTGACTTGATTGCAGTCGACTTTGGTCCTGCAAGCCTGGTCCTGCAAGCCTGGTCCTGCAAGCCTGGTCCTGCAAGCCTGGGCTTGGAAAAGGGGGTCAGGAACCAATAGCCAAACTGGCCCACAGGGTGCTCCGCACTATTGGTTCCTGACCCCTTTTCCAAGCCGTGCGGG
>JANOUN010000650.1:0-2439 GCA_031416875.1 Planctomycetota bacterium
GAAGGCGATCTCCAGAAGCAAGTGTTGTTTGATGTGACCATGGAAGTTGCGGCGGGCGAGATTGTTCTGCTGACAGGCCCGAGTGGCAGTGGTAAGACGACGTTGCTGACGCTGATCGGTGCGTTGCGGAAAGTGCGGGATGGGGAACTGGATGTTCTGTCGCGATCACTGCACACCGCCAAGATGCATGATCTTGTCAATGTTCGCCGGGAGATCGGATTCATCTTCCAGCAGCACAACCTGTTACCGTTCATGACGGCCCGGCAGAATGTGGAACTGATGTTTCAGTTACATCCGGAAGTCGGTCGCAGCGAAGCATCACACCTTGCTGTGGAGTTATTAGCAAGTGTGGGGCTGGGTGATCGACTTGACTACTATCCGGCTCGCCTTTCGGGCGGCCAGAAGCAACGCGTCGCTGTCGCCCGAGCACTCGTCACCAGTCCCAAACTGATCCTGGCCGACGAACCCACCGCAGCTCTCGACAGTCACTCCGGACGCGATGTGGTGATGTTACTGCAGGAACTGGCAAGGAATCGGAATTGCCCCATTCTGATGGTGACCCATGACCCCCGCATTCTTGACATCGCTGACCGTATCATCAACATGGAAGACGGGCGAGTACATACGGTCGAATAGCCACTGGGCCACGAAGCAGAGACAAGCGGTGCATCGTGTACGAATGACGCAAACGGCAATGCGGACTCCGCTCAGAGTATTCTCACCGCAAGCAGCTATCACACCGCTGGTGTGCAGGTTGTCCTGTGCGATGGCTCGGTGCGCTTTATCAGTGAGAATATTGACACCGGAAATCTGGCACCCGCTGTGACCACAGTCAACAGCCCAAGCCCATACGGTATTTGGGGTGCACTTGGCACCAAGGCCGGCGGCGAAGTTGTTGGTGAATTCCAGGCCGAAGTATTTGCATGTGAAATATGACGATGAACAGAAGGAGTCTCGGCGCGATGCTGAGGCTCCTTTTTTTGTCAATGGAGCGGTAGATTCCAGGCCCGCGATGTCTCGTTCTATACCGCGCGGTTGAGGATGGCCCATTCGTTTAACCGCGTGGGCAACTCCCCGCGCGTGGGAATCCATCCTGCGGGATGCTGCGCGCGCCGCCCGCTGGGCACGCGGTTAAACGAGTCAATGCCAACCGCGTGCGGTATCGATGTGTCGGGCAATTGCCGGAACGGCGCTTCGCTTGGTCCGGCCTACAGTTGATTTAATACCAACCCGAAGCGCCAGCGAGGCAGAAACGCTGAATTCCTCGCTGGCGCTTCGGGTTGGTATGATTATGAACCCCCAAAATCACTAAATCAATAGACCGCTAGCCGCGGGTAATTTGCCTGCAAAAACTCACAAGAATAGCGGTATTCAGACAGACTCCCGGGACGTTTCTTCTCGATGATTCGCGTGCAATGCGGCAGTGGATGATGCGCGGGTTGGGCCGAGGAGGCCCCATTGCATCGGTTCGTCCTGAGTGTATTGTTTGCCAAGATGCAGTGCAATTTCTGCTCGGGCAAGTTCGTAACCCAGATAGAATGCATGGCTGGCGTCGATCGGAACTTCGAGCCCTGGCACTGGAGAATTACCGTGGATGCTGATCGCGGCATGGCTGTGCGTGGCCTGTTCAAACAGTCGAAACACATCCTGTCCGTGCCAGTGGCCGTGTCCGTTCATCAGATGCAGTTCACCGGCTTCCGCGTAGATGCGAAAATTCGGATCGGTCAAAGCGGCAGCGAGTTGCTGGAGGGATTCCGCCGACTTCGGCTTCAGCCTGGCGTCGCGCAGCATGACGAGTGAGGAACTCAGATGCTTGGGAATTGTTCTGGCCGCGACGGCATAGTGCATCAAACGGCGGGCGACATCGAATTCTGCCACGGATGAGCGGCACCAGTTGATCACCTGCGTCGTCAGCACACTTTGAATCCCGAGTTCCTCGCACACTGCGGCCAGGATTGTGTTCACCCCGGCAGAATCCACTTCCGTCAATTCAGTGATGTTTCCAATTCCCATCATCATCGGCACGTCCGGCCAGGCTTCGCGAACTCGCAGATATCTCTGCAGCGATGCGGTAAACCCCATGCCGATCGGTTCTAAGATCGGATCGACCCGAAATGCAGTGCCGCCTTCACGCAGGCGTTCAATCAAGCGATTCAGTGAATCCAGGTCCTGCGGCACATCCGGGATCGCAACGACCTCCACCCCCAGTTTTGTGACCCAGTCAATGTTGGATTGATTGCAGCTCAGGATAAGTTCCGCGCCGGCCCTGACCGCCTGTTCGACTTCCTTGCGATCGAAACTGTCGATCGAAACCCGCAGTCCCTCGCTGCGAAGAGTCGACACAATCTCGAAAATGCGCGGACTGCTTTCGCCCGGTACGCCGCCCACATCAATGACGTTCGCCCCGGACTTATTCAACGCCTTTGCTTCGCGGACAAT
>JANOUN010000651.1:0-2667 GCA_031416875.1 Planctomycetota bacterium
GATGGCACATTCGTTTAACCGCGTGGGCAACGCCCCGCGCTTCGTATTTCAAATCTCAAATCTCAAATACGAAATCTCAAATAGAACAATCGCGGCCCGTTGGGTACGCGGCTAAACAATATAACAGCCCATTGAGGGACCTGGTTGACAAAAAATCCGGCGTTATTCAGCAAGCCTGCGAGTGTACCTGAACCTTCGCAGATTGTACCACAGTTATTTTGGTCCGGCGAGCGGAGTGGCGTGAGCCCAATGGCACTCGATTTACATAGTGTCGTCTTTCGCTCCGCGAAAGCAACGCAACTTTTGCGGAGCAAAAGGCGACACTGCGGTGACGCATTTGCCAAATCGAGTGCCATTGGGCGTCAGCCCTCCGGTATCTCGCTTTTTGTACCGGCAAGCTGACGCATGCCGCTCGCCAATTCTCTCACTCATCACCGCGTGGAGTATAGTTCGACGCACGTTCTCAGCACTTGAGCATGCCCATTCGCTGATCCAGTCCCAGCATCAGGTTCATGTTCTGAATCGCCACGCCGCTGGCACCTTTGATCAGGTTGTCGATGGCAGCGAAGACGACGAGTTGGTCACGGTTAAAGCGGACCGTGATGTCGCAGAAGTTGGTGAAGGCGACGTCTTTCGTCGTCGGGATGTGATCGACGACGCGCATGAACGGCTGACCCGCATAAAAGCGGCGATAGACTTCCAGCAGCTGAGCCTGCGTGTGCTGTCTTTTCAGACGCGGGTAGATGGAACAGAAGATGCCTCGATCCATGGGCATCAGATGGGGATTGAAGGCAACCTGCACGCTGGCACCGCCGATGTCGCTGAGGATCTGCTCGATCTCCGGCGTGTGGCGATGCTTGCCGATACTGTATGCCGTGACGGATTCGTTGCATTCCGCGAACAGATTGGACAACTTGAGAGTTCGACCTGCTCCGCTGATACCGCTCTTGGCGTCGATGATGATGCCGGTGGGTTCGATCAGTTTTTCTGCCAGCAACGGTGCAAGGGCCAGGATGGAAGTGCTGGTGTAGCAGCCGGGGTTGGCAACCAGGTCGGCGGATGGAATCCTGTCGGCATAGATTTCCGGCAGGCCATAGACCGTGGAGCTCAGTCGCGTTGGATCGGTATGAACGTGCTCGTACCATTTTTCGTAGACACCGGGATCTTTCAGGCGATAGTCCGCGCTGAGATCGACGACTCGGCAACCAGCGTCCAGCAATTGTGGTACGGCTTCCATGCTGGCTGTGTGCGGCAGACAGCAGAATGCGATGTCGCACAATTTACCGGCTTGTTCCGGCGTGAGTGCTGTGCAGTGCAGGTCGAAGAGCCCGGTGAGCGATGGATGAATTTCGCTGATGTGCGGGTTGGTGTCCTGGCGAGTTGTCGCGGCCACAACTTCCGCCTGCGGATGGCGAGCCAGAATTTTCAACAGTTCCAGCGCCGTGTAACCAGTCGCGCCAAGAATCGCAATGCGTGCCATAAGGATCGCCGGGAGGAAGGGTTCTCATGAAATGGAGGTCCAGTATAGGACGCTCAGTGCGTCGCTCAATTCATTGCCCTTGTCGGTGGCTCGCTTTCCGCGAATTCGGATTTTGCCCGCGAATCACGCGAATGGGCGCGAATGAATCGCAGTCGCAGTGAGTGTTCTAAGTCTCAATTTCCTATTCGCGCTTATTCGCGCTATTCGCGGGCAAACAGGCTTCTCAATTCATTGCCCCTTTCCGCGATCCGTAAGCACAAACCTCTCCCATTCCAGCTTTGGGTGCCCGCCAAAGTTAATCAGTAGTCCCAGTTGATATCCGGAGGCATTCAAGTAGTTGATCACCTGAGCACGATGCTCGTCAGTCAACGTACTGACCGCTTTGATTTCAACAATGATCTTTTCGTAGCAGATGAAATCAGGAATGAAATGCTGTGCGAGTTCCTTTCCGCGATAGAAAAGCCGCAATCGCTCGTGTGGAACAAATGGAATCTGCTGGTACTCGTGTTCGATCTCCAGGCACTCCTGATACACAGATTCCAGAAAACCGCAGCCCTTGTCGTTGTAGACCTCAAAACAGGCGCCGATGATCTTGTAACATTCGTCTCGGTAGATCAGATTGTCTGGCATTGCAGAGTTCCTTAACACGAGGAGCCAGGAGAAGTGAAGTTAGGGTTTTGCCCGCGAATCACGCGAATAGGCGCGAATCTGAATCGCAGTTGGGATCTTAATCAAACTTCAGGTTTCGCGCTCATTCGCGCCATTCGCGGGCACCCCTGTTTTCGAGACCGATTTGCCACGCAGTGTTTCTTGCGGATTCAGACGGTGCGAGAATTTTGCCAGTCGCTTTTCAAATCGAAACGAGGCCGTCATGATATCTACCCCATTTGAAATCTCACATTCCCTCAAATTTCAGGATTTGGTACTCGAACCATGGCAAATGTCGCTTCACTCGCATCCGCCGCGCTGACCGCTGGCAATGGCATTCTTCGACTGGCCCCGACCTGGGTTCCGCGTTCGTTCCTGCAGCCAGGTCGTCGCCTGAAACTGCATCCGGACGATTATTATGCTTTGGGAATGCATCGTGGCGGAATTGATGAACGTTGGTTTGGGTCAACGACGGAAGCTGCGAATGACAATCGCAATGCGGACGAAGGCTTGTCGTATGTCGTTCACGAAGGCCAGCG
>JANOUN010000652.1:0-7658 GCA_031416875.1 Planctomycetota bacterium
GGTGCCGCTCATTCGCCCTTCTTTTCGATGCCATTCTCGTCCTTCTGAGCGTCGTCCTTTTCTCCGTCCTCGCCCTTTTCGTCGTCTTTCGGGAATTTGGATTCGTGAATCCGTTTGATTTCGTCGCCGGGATTTGCCAGCGGGCGTTTTCCGATCAACTTCTTCGTTTCCGGCGGCTCACACGTTTTGGAGTTACATGCCTGGACCTTCACTTCAACTTCCAATTCCGCTTCGTCTGCGGTCTCGTCGGCCGCAATCTCCAGCAGTGCATAGATGATGACGCGCTCGCCGTACACATGCGAAGGTTCATCCTGACCTTCGACCTCCAGCAGTTCATGCTTTGGATATTTCACTTTGGTCATCTTGACCTTCTGCTTGCTGGTGATCTTCACTTCTGTCGGAATCGTGAAATCCGGATTCGACGGGTTGGCGTTAATATGCCAGCCGTCGGCAATTGTCAGTTCAATCGCCATCAGGCATTCACCGCCGCGTTCCAGCTTGTCAAAATACGGATAGATCTTCACCTTCACGGGACTCTCCTGTCCCTGCTTGAATGGCTGTGGAGTGACCGGATCCGGCAGCACAGGCTTGAATGCCTGCTGCTCGCTGCTTTCTGATTCCGTTTGTTTTGGTGCTTCTTCCTTTGGCTGTTGGGCGTCTTCGGCGGCGACCGAGGTGAACACAGGATGTCCAAATCGGGCATCGACGCTGCCACCTTGTGGATCGGCAGTTACGACGCGCAATGTTTTCCTGACCTGCGAATCAAGCAGACCGGTGGCACCCTTTGCTTCCACTGCCTGCAATTCCAACAGGTCCTGGAGTGCCATGCCCAGTCCGGCACAGGAAACGGGTGCCGCATCCAGCGCGCCGCTGAATCGCTTGAGCGTTGATTCCGCAATTCTGCGGAACTGAGGATCATGATCCCTCAGCGCCAGCAGATTGCAAATTGTGATGCTGTTGCCCGAAGGTGAAACAGAATCGTACGGCGAACTTGTCCGCGCGAACAGTTTCTCGTGGTCGTGCGCCGTAAAAAAGAATGTCGCTTGAGCTTCGTCGTAGAACTGTGCAATCTGCAATGCCGTGAGTTCATTGGCGGCTGCCAGCCAGCGTGCATCTTTTGTCGCTGTGTGCAAAGTCCGCAGAGCCGAGGCAAGGCAGGCGTAGTCGTCCAGATAACCGCGAGGGCCCGGCTTTTCATTTCGCCACGACCGCAGCAGATGACCCTCACTGTCTCGTAAATGAGCCAGTAGAAAATCGGCGGCTTTCGACGCCAGTTTCAGGTCGTGTTCGCGACCCGGCAATTGACCGCTCGTCGCCAGTCCCTGAATCATCAGCGCATTCCATTCTGTCAGCACCTTATCGTCCAGCAGCGGACTGGGCCGCTTTGAGCGAACCTGCAGTAATTGACTCCGCATTTCCGCCAGACGTGCTTCCAGGCCGGCAGCGTCTGTGGAATTCTTTGCCGCGAGTTCCGTCACCGTGATCGGCAGAAACAGGACGCGACCATGTTCAAACGACTGCGGTTCGTGAAATCCGTAGGCCGTCATGAACAATTCTGCGTCGTCCGGTTTCAGGGTTTCGCGAATCTGTGCTTCGGTCCAGACGTAGGATTCGCCCTCGATCGCATTCGTCTCCGCATCCAGCGCGGAACAGAAACCACCGCCAGGCAGCGTCATTTCGCGTTCAAGAAACACGACCAGTTCTTCGATCACCTGTCGATACAGCGGATTTTCCGTGAGCAGCGCGGCCTGCGCATAAACTTCCAGCAGCTGCGCCTGGTCGTACAGCATTTTTTCGAAGTGAGGCACATTCCAGCGGCGATCGGTACTGTAGCGGTGAAAACCGCCACCCAGATGATCGCGAATACCGCCGTTCGCCATCGCTGTGAGAGAATGGTCAACGATCTTCAGGAGTTCCGGTCGCGGATTTTCGGCGTGCAGTCCAAGCAGAAACTGCAGACGCGGCACGTTCGGAAATCGCGGACCGTCCGGCCTGCGTTCATTGAAATCGACGCCGCCATACTCGGAATCGTAACGGCCCTCGATGCCTGTCGCGACCGCTTCCAGCAACTCGCGGGTGAGATCCGCAGGCTCGGCGAGAACCATCGGACCTGAGAGACGACGTACTTCGCGAGCGATCATCGCCGCAGAACCAGTGACAGCCTCTTTCTTGTCCGTCCAGAGTTCCGTGACGCGACTTGCGACCGTCAGAAATCCGGTGCGTCCATCAGGTGAATCTTCTGGCGGCAAGTAGGTCGCACCGGCAATCGGATCTCCTTCCGGAGTCAAAAACATCGACAACGGCCAGCCGCCACCGCCGCCCGCGCCGGTAGCCTGTTGATACACGATCAGGCTGGTCATGTAGATGTCATCCACGTCCGGACGCTCTTCACGATCCACCTTGATACAGACAAAGTGTTCCTTTAAGAAGTCGGCGATTTTCTGGTTCGAGAAAACCTGCCGCTCCATCACATGACACCAGTAGCAACTGCTGTAGCCCACCGACAGAAACACGGGCTTATTTTCCGTACGAGCTTTCTCAAACGCTTCCGGACCCCATGGATACCAGTCCACGGGATTGTGAGCGTGCATCAACAGGTACGGGCTGGATTCACGGGCCAGGCGGTTCGCAGGGCCGGATTCCGTTCCATGTTGTGCCTTGCCTTTGTCAACTTGGTCCGAAGCATTTGTCACGGATTCCTCCGTTGTTACTGGAGTGGTTGAACTGCCGTCATCTGAAATCGCTGCCTGAACCGCGTTCGCCACGCCGGGGAATGCACCACAGAATGACCCTACCCAAATCACCGCCGTTGCCGTGACGGCAAGTCTTTTTGAACTCATAAGAATCTCGTCTGATAGTCTTTGGTTACAGGGCGGATCTGAATTCTCTCCGCCAATCGGCGACTGTGAAATTCGCCCGAGTGGATTCTACGCAACGCAACGCCAGATATGAACTCCGGCAGTCTCTGCCACCCATCAGGAATAGTAAACCGGGAAATGTGCGAAGAATAGCGAGTCGCCTTTGAGTGTTGTCAATGTGGAATACGGCCTCGAACGTCTGGTCAGCGAGAATTCGGATGACCCGGAAACTCAGGGGCGTCGCTATGTTTGATCAGAGTTCTGCCGGATGTAATCAAGACATGAATAAATTTGGTCGTGCTCGGTGCGTCGGATTTGCGGATTTTGTGAACCATTCACGATCACAAGGCCGAAAACAGAGAAGTCGGACTGCGCATCGGAAGTCGACCGGTATGGTCATTGCGCGCATCCGGCGGACCTACGTTCACGAAGTGATTCACGCTGTTCACTCACCTGACGCCGTCGAATGCTTCTCGGATGTTCCTGACGGACGGACCCATGGAATCGCCGATCATTGCCACATTGCCGCGCGGACATCGCATGGACAGACGTTTTGGAGTTGTCTTTGACATCGCTCCGGAATTCTCTGACGACCTCACTCGGGTCGATGGCGTGCGTACGCGCGAAGCTGTGATTCTGAATCAGTTGGGTATCTATTTCTGGGGTCAGATGGCGCTCTGGCGGCACCGCGAGATGTCGGCCATCGCAGAAGAGCTTCAGATCCCTGTGGGACGGATGATTGATGAGAGCTGGGCGGAGCAGGCGAAAAATCTGTGTTCCGTCGTGGCGCCTCGCCAGTCTTCAGCGCTGCCAGCTTCAGCCCTGCGAACCATGTCGTTACTGATCGTGGCGATGCTGATTGGATTCTGCACGGTGTATCTGCTGGGACGCCAACGGAATCAGCCGTTAACCGGAATACTTTCAGCCGACATTACCACGATCCGTGTTCCTGCGGCATCGCGGTTGACGAGTGTTCAGGTCAAAGCCGGCGAAGAGGTTTTCTCGGGGCAGCCCCTGTTGACACTGGAAAAACTTGAACATCTGGCATTCATTGAATCGCAGGAACATCTTGTGCGCGACCTTGAACGAGAAGTCAAGCGCGTCGAAGCACAGGCAGCGATTGAACTGGAATGGCGGACGCGCGACCTGGATCGGGAACTGTCCAATGTTCGTCAGCGCGTGGCCTTGAGAGAACTTGACGGCAGGACTGTCAGCCGCGTTCCTGACATCAGGCCGAACCGCTCCCAAAATGGAGTGCCGGTCCGCAGTGTTTCTGCCAGCAATGCCCCTGCCTCGACTTCCGCCACTCGAGGTCGAGCCGGTGGAATCATTTTCTTCAGCGGAGCCAGCGGCCAGTCATCAATGGTATCTGAACCCGCGCATGTTCCTGATGTTCCGGAACCCGTGCGGACTGCTCAGTTGCCACACAATTCCATGGTATCAGATTCCGAAGCGATTTCCCCGGCCGATCCAGACCTGCAGACGCTGCGTGCAGAACAGTCGCGTCTGGAAGCCGTCCGCACCGGGTTGCCAGCCACCGTCAACGAAGCCATTGGAGCGACCACAATTCAGGCTCAGTATGCGGAGGCCGCCAAACAGCTGGAGTCCATGAAGACTGTCAGTCGCGAAGTCAACGTGAAGTCTCCGGTGTACGGCACCGTCGGGCAAGTGCGTTACCGTGAAGGTGACGACATGCAGGCGGGTGAAGTGATGCTCCGCATTCTGCACACGGACCGGCGCTACATCACCGCCTATCTGCCGACGCGACGAGTCCACGAATTGCGACCCGGGCAGGAAGTCGAACTGCAATTTCCTGGCAACGAAGAATTCCGAGGCCAGGTTGTGGACATTCCGATGGTCGCTGACCTGACCGGACAGTCCGGCGAGACTCTGGCCGCCATCCGCATCGAACAAGTGGGTCGCCTGTGGCCCAACGTGCCTGTCGGCTCGCAGATCGACGTGATTTCATCGCGCTGAAAACGTAGGCGACGTCGCTCCGCGATTCGCATTCCTGTTCTCACACGCCCGAAAACAACGCCTCATTACGGTACGTGCAAGCCGCGCGCCATCGCAAGGTCGCAGCTTACCGGTGAGCTGACGCTGCACCGCTCGCCGACCGCGAACCGAGGCAAAAACGTCCGCTGTTTGGACATCTTCCCGCGTTGCCATTACGCTTCCGCCGTTGCAGCGTCAGATTCGCGATGCTGCGTGTTCAGGTTTCCCCTGTTTTCGGCGATTGACTGATGTCCATGGCTTTTCCACCCGTTGAAGAACAGCTTCAAATCATTTCCCGCGGCATCGATAAAATCGTGCCTCAGGACGAACTCCGCAGGAAGCTGCAGCACAGTCAGGACACAGGCACTCCGCTGAGAATCAAGTACGGGATCGACCCGACCGGGATCGACGTCCATCTTGGACACACCGTGCCGCTTCGCAAGATGAGGCAGTTTCAGGAGTTGGGACATCAGGCCGTCATTATCATCGGCAATTACACCGCACTGGTTGGCGATCCCAGCGGACGTGATGAAGCTCGCAGCAAACGTCTGACTGAAGCGGAAGTTGAAACCAACGCCGCGACGTATTTGACTCAGGTCGGCAAAGTTGTCGATATGTCCCGCGCCGAAGTGCACCGCAACGGCGACTGGTTCAGTACGATGTCATTTGCGAATGTTCTGTCGCTGTGCGGGCGAGTCACGGTGGCTCAGCTGCTTACGCGGGACGACTTCGCTAAACGCTACCTGGAGGAAAAGGCCATCTTCCTTCACGAGTGCCTGTACCCCGTGATGCAGGCATGGGACAGCGTAAAGATTCGTTCCGATGTAGAACTGGGCGGCACGGAACAGCTCTACAGTTTCATGCTGGCGCGTGACATGCAGGCTCAGGAAAACCTCAATCAGCAGATCGCGGTGATGTCGCCGATCCTGGTGGGGCTCGACGGAGTCCGTCGCATGGGCAAGAGTCTCGGCAACTACATCGGCATCAGCGAATCACCGTACGACATGATGAAGAAATTCATGCAATTGCCCGACGCGGTGATGAAGATGTACTTTGAACTGCTGACTGCGGTGCCGCTGGACGAAGTCGATCGCCTGCTTGCCGGACATCTGAAAGAAGCCAAGGTGACGCTCGCGAAACTCGTGATCGCGCAGTACCACTCGGAGGCAGACGCAGACGCTGCAAGTGCCCGCTGGCAGGCCGAAATCGGCGGTGAAGCATTACCCACCGACATTCCGGAGATCGTGCTCGATGCGACGCTGCTCGCCGACGGCAATCTCACCGCAGTGAAACTACTCACGGCGCTCAACCTCTGCCCCAGCAACGGCGAAGCCAGACGCCTCATTCAGGGCGGCGGCGCAAAGCTCGGTGAAGAAAAAACTGCGATCATGGCGCACGATCAGCCGATTGCGGTGACCAATGGTCTGCTTGTCTGGGCCGGCAAGAAGAAATACTGCCGCGTCAAGCTTGCCTGAACGAACCAGTGTCCAGGTCAAAACCAGGCTGGCATTGTTCCTGTTCATCGATTGAACTAGCTGCTCTTTTTGTCCTGATAAACGACCTTGCCATTTTTTGCAGCCCAGTCAATCGAGAACCCCACATGCGAGATCGCATTACGACTTCGGTCAAGTTGTCGTACTGTCTCGGCAGCGACAACCTCTGGCGACAGCGCATAAATTATCTTTGCCCGGATCTGACTTGCCTTGTAGAACACGGCGAAGTAGACCATTTTGTTTCGAGTGATCCGCGCCATGGATTCCGCCCGTTTGTCTGCTGGTTCTTTAAACATCCGATCCAGTTGACCAGACCCGCCTTCCTTGCACGACAGGTATTCGTATTTGACGGAAGGGTCGCGTGAATCGCATGCATCCGCGTCGCGTTTTGGAGTGATCACGGTGTGGCCGAGCAAATCGGCAATGATCATTTCCTTGACCAACCCCGGTTGCAGCAGGTTACCAATACCAACCGATTGAGCCAATTCCTGCGCTTTGACCACAAGTTCAATGATCTGCTTGAAGATGCTGCGACTCATATTAAAACAGCATCTCCGCTTGGACTTTTTCAAGTTGGCGGAGCCGCCGCTTTGCAGCAGCGACGAAATCAGGGTTTTGTTCAATTTCGTTCGAGAGACTGGCATGCTACTAAAGTGGTCCCGACACCACAGAATGGGTCCAGCACCAGGTCCCCGATGTTCGAGCTTGCTTTGACAAGTCGCTCAATCAGTTTCAGTGGTTTCTGAATGGTATTGAGAACCTCCCGCGAAATAAGCTCTTTGGACTTGTAGGTGAGTTGCTTGATGTCGCCCCAGACGTCGCCAGGGTTCTTTCCATCATCATTAAACTTCGTTTTTCCGAAAACTCCGTTGGTAACCGAGGGGACTTTCTCGCACCGCAGCCGATGCTCAAGTTCGACAAGTTGCGGAACGCGGATGTCATTAAGATTAAACGTCGATGCCTTCGGTCCTTTGGTGAAATAGCAGATAATGTCGTAGTTGTTGGTATAGTTGATGCGTCCTTGTGCCAATCGACTTGGCTGATACCAAACGATTCGTGACTTCAGGGTGAGATGTTTGCGAAAGTCGATGTAGTCGATGCAGTCGTGCTTGCCAAACAGGTAAAGTGTCCCCCCCGATTTGAGCACACGGGAGAACCGTTCGATCAACTTCAGGTTGTATTCCTGAATGCTCGCGATCCGATCCCACTGTTTTGTGGTGACGCCGTACGGACCATCACAAACAATCAAGTCAACAGAAGAATCCGGAACATGATCGAGCAGTTCGTGAGAGTCGCCTGTATACAGGGTATT
>JANOUN010000653.1:0-5072 GCA_031416875.1 Planctomycetota bacterium
TTCAATTCCCCCCGCCTCCATTTTCGCATGAACAGCCCTTGGGTACTCTGGAACCCAAGGGTTGTTTCGTAGGCATCTTTGTGCTTCTCGAAGATGGTGAAAAGCCTGGCGTAGTCTTCCGCCTGAACCTTTAAGTCTTCCGCGGACGGGGGCGTGGAATTCCCGGAACGTCCTCGTTGGAAACCTCCGCCAAACTGGCCACCCGAGTCACCGCGGATTGTGACATCCAGTTCGGTAATGCTGACCTTCAGGCCAAGCGAGGCGTACTCTGTGATGGCTTTTTCGATATCGTCAAAAGGGACTCGTCCCGAACGCCAGTGGCCCTGAATCCCGACTGCGTGAATGGGCGCTCCATCATCGATCAGTCGCTGGACCCGATGCTGCCACCGCTGAACAGGCCGATATGGGAAAAGGTGCCGAGGTTCGCCAGCGTGATCAATTTGGTTTCCATGCCGCCCATCGAAAGTCCGGCCATGGCACGATTCGGCTGATCACTGAGAGTACGGAAGTGGGCATCAACGTACGGGATCAACTCATCGACGAGCAGGGTTTGAAATGGACCGATGTCAAAGTTTCTCAGACCACCGAATTGGATTTCGTTGGTCAGGCCATAGGTCATCACGATGATGAACGGCTGCGTTTTCTTCTCGGCCAGCAGATTATCCATGATCAGGCCGGCATGCCCCTGCACGCTCCAACCGTTTTCGTTTTCGCCCCAGCCGTGCTGGAGATAGAGGACCGGGTATCGCTTGTCTGTCTCCTGTTCATAATCCGGAGGCGTGTAAACAAACGCACGGCGGTCGGTGTCAGTACTTCCGGAATAGAACAGAACTTCGCGGATCTGACCGTGAGGTACATTCTTTACGGCGTAAAAGTCGCGGTCGTGCGCCGGAACTTCAACGGCACTCCCCCCAGCGACTGGCTCCGAAGAAGTACTTGCTGTTCGGGTCAGGGACTTCGGCACCGTCAATCCTGATGGCGTAGTAGTGAAAGCCTTCGTCGAGAGGACGGGTGTAGCCAATCCACGCACCATCTTCTCCCTTGACGAAGTCGGTGCTGTCGCGAAATGTCACGCCGACACTCTTCGCCTCGGGTGCAACAATCCGGAACTTCACGCGGCGCTGCGAATTGACTTGAGGATACTCTTTGCCGGGCTGATTCGTGGAAGCGGGTGCGAAATCGTCCGTAATGCTGTCCGCAGGATCGGGATGCGCTTGCTGGGCAGATAACCGACTGTTCTGGAGCCCGCCGATCAGAATCAGCAATAACAAGAGTCTCATTGGGCGATCCTCTCTTTGCAACATAAATGGTGACGCCAGCAATACAAATTGACCTGCCATGACACCTTGCTCCCCGGAATGTCGCATCGGACCTGTGGTGGAGAGCCAGATACGCGGCACGGAGTGCCAAGGCTATCTCTTCCTTAAAACCATCAAATCGATCCTCGATCAAGTCATGCGATACTCATGAACCATTATCAAGCGGGGCCGATGCGCTCAATCAATCGCAGAATGTTGCCGAAAATTGCTTGCAGTCTGGCATCACTTTGTCCACTTCATTCCAGAATGCAGCGGAATGATTCGAGTGGATCAGATGGGCCAGTTCATGGACGACAATGTAGTCGATGACCGTCAATGGGGCCATCATGCACTTCCAGGGGAAGTTCAGGTTGCCGCTGGCGGTGCAGGAGGCCCAGCGGTGTTTGAGGTCCATGATCTTGATGGACTTGGGGTTCACACCCCCGGCTCGCCTGCATAAGAAAGTAGCCGTCTTTCAGCATTAGAGGTTCTGGCAGATCAGAGACACTGCGATTGCAGGATCTGCTCTTTGGTGGTGATGTTTGGGGCAAAGTCGCCGTAGCCCAAAGTAGCAGGACCTCGCCGCGGTCCGTCGGCAGCAGTGTCGTCCGAGGTTAAGGCATCGGACCTCGGCGAGGTCCTGCTACTTTCAAAAAGCAGATCTTTTACGCCGTTGTAGTTGGTGAAATAATCCGATAGTGAATCAATCTCTGCCACAGGGATTCCGCCGTGCAGGTGGGCTCGGACATCATGTGGTTCCGGCAAACCAATCACAATCACAGCTTCCAGAATGCCGTCTTTGATGAACTGCTGACGATCTACGCTTGCGAACCTCGCCTACTCAATCAATGGTCGCTGGCGTTTGGAGTGCGAGCGATGGAATTTGTCGAACTCGGACGGCAACAGCGTGAGCAACTGTTCGATCGACAGAGAATGCAGATCCCATGTCAGATCAAGCTGGCTCAGGACATCTGCAAAGCGGCGAGGGCTGCCGGGGCTTTTGGCGCTCAGTCCGGGGCGATTGCGTCCATGGGCAGCGTCGTAATAAAGACGCGTGGCAACTCCCACGACGGCGTTGCAGGTGACAAGCGATGGTCGTGAAGCTATCAGCGGCACAAGTGCTCCGGGTTGAGCCGGCGTGCCGCACAGCAATGACATGGCGCGCCGTGGATCGTCGCGATGAGCCCGGTAGATCTGAAAAGGGCCAGCCAGAAGATGACGGCAGGTTCTGCGAGGGTCTTCCAGATCGGCCAGCCAGCGAAATCGATCGCCGGGATTCCAGCGATCCCGCACCACAGGGCACAGCGATTCAAACCAGTACAATGCGAGCCAGCACCAGAATCCTGCATCGGCGCGGAGTGTGGACGTATCCTTTCGCAACATGCGACTCAGGTGTTCGGCAATTTCGAGGCGTGAGCGAAACCGCCGCACTTCCGCTTCAATCTCCACGTCGATCGGTTCAGACGTTCCGGATTCCGTGAGGAGGTCCAGCGGAGCGTCCGCCGCAGGATGGTCTCGCAGGGACGCAAGAAACGCATCAAACTGTTCGATTCCTGATTGTGTAAGTCGGCGCGTCAGCATGATGAAGACAGAACCACTCAAAGCCAGATATACTTCTGCACAAACTCCACCACATCGCCGAAACACCAGTAGGCCAGCGATGTCTTACCGCAATACAAATGCACGGTCACTTCCACACCGATGCGCTGGGGAGGAAGTTCCTGTCTGTCGTTAGCTTCCGCGGTCAGTTCAAACGCGGTTCCCAATTCCGTATCGGTGGTGGAACGTGTGGCAACTTTCGTGAGATGGCATTCGAATTCCTTTTCCGGCTGCGACGCCAGCTTGAATTCTCCTTCAAGATCGGGAGACTTGCCTTTGGCCACACGTTCACGCTGCGCCCGCAACAAATGCCCCATCCGTTTCTCTTCAACCAGCAATTCCATGTGCCACGGGCCTTCTTCGTTCATGATGTCAAAAAGATGATCTCCAGCGCGAACCGGACGATCTTCGAGAAGTTGGCGGAGCTGAAAGTCCGGAATTCTGCCGTCGGCAAGAGCCTTAATGTTGAGTTTTTCTTCCTTGCGCTTCTCCAGTTGGGCCAGTTGCTGTGCGGCGACCTTGCCGTCGCCGATGATGCGCTGCCTTTCCACTTCCAGACGTTTGACAGTTGCCACCGCACTTCCCTTCTGCTCGCCTTCTTCGGATCGCTCCTGAAATTCTGCCGTGCGGATTTCATTGACTTTCGCAAGCAGCATGTTTCTCTGTTTATCAATGGTGGCTTTTGCCTCTTCGATCTGGCCGTCCAGTTCGTCATTCTGGAGTACGATCAGAATGTCGCCTTTCTTAACCAACTGATCGGCGGGGATCTGAATACCTTTGCGGGTAATCAGTCCGTCGTATGTTGCAAACACAGCGGTCTGTTCGACCGGCATCCATTTGCCTTCGGCCTTGACCGGATATTCCAGCTGATACAAGGCCATCACCGCCACCAGTCCGGCGACGCCCAGCAACACAGCCGCAGTGATCGCCAGTTTTCGCCCGCGAAACCACTCCATGCCCTTTCCGATGAGTTTCCACAGACTCAGCCCGAAAATACGTCCGTGCTGTCGAGCGTTCCACAGAGCTGCTCCGACGTGATCTGCCACGAGTTCCGCGCGCTGTTCCAGTTGCGGCAAAGGTTCTGATTCTGCGATCTGTTCGATCACCAGGCAGCCCGTCGCTTTCCGTCGCTTCTTGCGTCTCTCGCGATCTTCCTCTTCGCCCTGCTTACGGACCATGGCTTCGTTTTCGAACATCGGCACCAGCATGACCATGCGGGAACCGCTCTCCTGCACAAACGCCGCCAGAGGTTCTTCGATCTGTGGTGCCAGTCCTTCGACTTTGCCGGTGTAGACCAGTGTCTCACCCATCTCAATCACACGCCGCGACAGCTTTCGCATGGCGACGATGAGATTCGCTCGCGCGTTCACGCTGCTTTGCCCGCTCACAGCCCGGATCTGGAAACTGCGTCCCTTGCGAATCGCGACACTGACGCGATCACAACCGAGTAATGCGCGACTGTCGCTGGCGGCGGCGTCAGCGACTTCATCTTCCCGCAGCGAACGCTGAAGCCGCAGTGCGAATTGTTCGAAGTCGGTCCAGAACTGATTCTTAAGGTCTGCATTGTCTTCCACGTTGCGTCGGCGGCCTTCCAGAAATCGTGAAGCATATCCGCACATCTGCTCCAGAAACTGCATGTATCCCGACTGTGCCTTGAGCGGAACATCCGGACGCTGAAACAATTCGACAACCCCGACGCACTTTTTCTCTTTATGAAGGGCCGACAGGACCAGAACGTGTTCGGTCGGAAGTTTTGCTTCTCCACCGTGCGTCAGTGTGCGGGCCTCGCCCGTTTGCATCACATCGATGAGCAGTTTTTCATTGAGTCCCAGTGCGCCGGGAGTTTCACGCAGCCCCGTGTGTTCCAGATTCAATTGAGCGGCCAGGTTCAGACGACCCGATTCGTCCAGCAACCAGGCGACACCCGCGCGAGCCCCGACAGCCGTGACCACGCGCGTCAGGAATTCCTGAAAGTAGACGGGAGCCGGAAGCTCCTGACCGGACATCTGCTCAATCTCGCGTGCCAGCTGCATCACGCGTTCGCGGACTTTTTTCAGGTTTTCGTCAGAGGGAACTGGTTCTGTCATGAAAATCGTCCGTTGTACTTCAAAGGGTCGGCTGTATGCTTAGGGAATGATGGATCGTCACAGTCCGGAAATCGGGGGGGCCGTTTGA
>JANOUN010000654.1:0-6572 GCA_031416875.1 Planctomycetota bacterium
AGACCAGATCCTGATCATCGACCTCGGCGAAAACGAAGCGTCTGCCCGCTTCAACACCACCGCCCTCGGCCAGCCGATGGATGACGCACTGGAAGGGATGGTTGTGTTTTGAACAAACTGGATTCAGTGAATTCGTAGGACGGGATTTCAATCCCGTCCGGACCCCAAACAAATGCACCATTCGTCACCTGACTGTGACCCTTTTATCCGTGACATCCGTGCAATCCGTGGTTCAAAACGCGGCATTTGACCACGGATAACTCGGATGTCACGGATGAGTCGCAACCGACCGCCACGGTATCACTGCAAAACCCGCCGCACAAAGGTCACCGCATCTCATCGATTGCCACAGTCCTGACAATTCGAGCATTCAGGTCGCAGCCATCCGGCAAACTGATCTTCTGGCGATACACTCGACCATCGATCGTCATCAGAATTTCCCCTTCGCAAGGCGGCAGCGATGTCGGATTCACGAAGATCAACAACTCCGGTCCAACCTGCGCGAGTTCATAAGTCGCTGAGTCCACAATCAGTTTCAGGGTGACCCTTGCGGAATGAGCTGTTCGTGGGATGATGGACATGGTGGCCAACTCAAAGGAGTAATGCTGAAATCGTTGTGCTATCCACGTTATTCGACATTCCGCCGCCAATCCGTTTTCCATTTCTTCGCAGGAAAACTCGTGCTCCCGCAGGAAGGAAAGAGTTACCGTGTTCGAGTATCATGGGCGGGACATCCGTCGTCAAATGAAATTACCCCCGAGCGACCGTCCAGCGTCGGGAGATCAAAATAGCAGAATGTGAACATCGCTGAGATGTGATGTTTAACTCGCTATTCCTGAATCGTGTCTTCAGATTTCGATAAACAACACGGCTACCACCGCAATGGCAGAACTCCCCCAACTCCCTACCACTCAGCGAGCCTACACACTTCGACTGTGCGGGCATTCGGCAGATGATCAAACATGGCGCGACACACTGTGGAAAACTCACGTTGCCGTCAATCGTGGAGCGAAGGCGTTTGGCGACTGGCTGCTGACGTTGCGAGGAGGGCTGTGTCACACGCTCGCGGATGCGACGGTTCCGGTTGGTAAAGGCAAGCCGGACCGCGAACCGACGGCGGCGGAACGTCGTCACCGGACGATCATCCTCGCGCTGTCATGGCTATCGGTGGAGTCTCACGAAACCGAGCGTGACGCGCCGGTCGCTCACTTCGTTCCTGTTGGCGATGGGGTGCCACAGACGGTCGAAGCACTGCGAACGATTCTGCAGAATCGCAGCGTCGATGAGTCCGAAATCGCCGATTGGCTCCGCGACTGCGGCGACTCGTTGAAAGCCAACATTCGCGAAAGCGCCGTCTGGGTCAACCGCAGCCGCGCCTTTGATGCCGCCGTGCGACGGGTCGGCCCGTCGCTCAATGGTGCTGAGATTTGGGACATCTTCGAGCGGTTCTTTGGCACGCCCGATGAGTACCTTGGAACACCCGGAACCGCAGGCCATGACTATGCCGCTTTCGCCACTTGGTGTCGGTCAATGGCCGACGAGCCGGTGACCGGTGTGCAGGAAATCCGACAGTCATTGCTCGCTGCATTTGAGTCTGTGGAACTGCCACAACGACTCGGAAAGACTTCGCGGGCATCAAACAAGGTGCAATCGAATTATCAGAAGTTGATTGAGTCGCTTTCGGCAGGATGTGAGCCGAGTCGCTTCGATTATCGAGAAATAGCTGAATTGGCTGACGAGCAGGCGTCGAAAGCGTCTGCCGAATCAAAGGCCGACATCCCGCCTCTTGTAGTGGCTGCCGGGGGTTGGTTGAGCAATCGTTGCGGCGTAGAGGACGGTGGAGCCGACTTTGCAGTGCTCAGTTCCAACTACGAAAGAATCGGACTGGCATTGCGGAACCTGGATCACTCCGGTGATGGGATAAGTGTCATTGCTCACCTCGCTGAGTTGCTGGGAGACATTGAACCCGACTCACGAAATATCGAAGGCGTTTTGAAACTGGTTGGCGGACCTGGGCACAAGAGCCAGACGCGGAATCTCTTGAAGACCCTCAATGCAACACCGGTGGTTTCTCCGTCCGCTCTTCATGAATTAGCGGACCAAGCTTTTTCCGATTCTGAAGAGAGCCAGAGAAAAATTGATCGGAAGGGCTATCGCGCTTGGGCGACTCTCATCGTCGCGGAAGTCGAAACAGCTTGTGGATTCAAGTATTTTGCACCGTCGGCTGGCGCGCGGCGACATAAGGAATTTTCCGTCATGCTCGACCATGCGGCGCGGCGCGTTTCGCAGACGCATTCGTGGATCAAGTTGGCTGAGGGGGAGCGAAACGAGTTTGAGAAGGACGCACGGAAGATCGACAAGCTCACGCACGAGCATCCCACAATCGTCGAGTGGCTCGATCAGTTTTGCCGCGACCGATCTCGCGACACCGGCACAGCAGACGATGACGGATACCGCATTCGCAAAGGAGCGATCTCGGATTGGGCTGATGTCGTCGCCAAATGGGGCAGTGCGAAGTGCAAGACGGTCGATGATCGCATCACTGCGGCTCGCGAAGTTCAGGCCGATCCTGAGAACGACAAGCCCGGCGACAACCAGCTCTACGAAGCGCTGGCTCAAGAGGAGGCGAAGCTCGTCTGGTTCGTCAATGGCCAGTCGGACGCTCAGCCGCTCAAGGACTACGTCGCGGCCCGAGAGGCCGAACACAACAAGCGGCGATTTAAAGTTCCCGCGTATCGTCATCCCGACGAATTGCGTCACCCTGTCTTTTGTGACTTTGGCAAGTCACGATGGGACATCGATTTTGCTGTGCATCGAGTTCGAGCAAAGCAGGCGAATGCTTTCGCCACGGTGACTCGGCGTCAGGCTGACGTCGCAAAGGCTGAAACGTCGCTCGGAAAGGCGAAAACCGAGGACAAGGTTGCGGCAGCCAAGGAAAAACTCGATCAGGCGAAGCTGTCGTTAAAAGCAGCCCAGGAAGAACTCGCATGGCTTGAATCTCATCAGGGACTGCGAATGAAGCTGTGGGATGGACATTCCCTGGAAAATCGATCACTGATCTGGCAATCGAAACGCCTGAGTCGCGAATTGACACCAACCGTGCCGGCAAGCACTGAAGAGCGGCAACCAATTGAAGTCACGCGGGCAAATCGTCTCGCACAGGCGGCCGGGAATGCAGATGAAGGCTCGCCGCTCACCGTCATTGGTCTGTTTGACCTTGAGGAATGGAACGGTCGCCTTCAGGCTCCGCGCGACGAATTAAACCGCATCGCGGATATTCGGGACGGTATCAAAGGCAAAAAACTTTCGCCTTCGGAGCGAATCACTCGGGTTGAGAAAATGATCTCCCGGCTGCATTGGCTGGTCACGTATTCCGCGAAGCTTCAGCCTCAGGGGCCGTGGCTGGATTACGCAAGACAACATGCGGAAATCGTAAAGCCCGATCCTCAATACTGGCCTCACGCGGCAGAAAACAAGAGTCGCCAAGGGAAGTCAAAGCTCATTCTTTCGCGGCTCCCGAATCTCCGCGTTCTTTCCGTCGATCTTGGACATCGACATGCAGCCGCGTGTGCGGTATGGGAAGCGATTTCGACGAAGGAGATGCATGACGAGTGTATCAAGGCAGGAGGCTCCAAAGTTCCCACGCAGGACGCCATCCACTTGGCGGTACAACGTCCACAGGTTGACGGCAAGCCGCGTGGGCGAGTTGTCTATCGAAGGATTGCAGCCGATAAGCTCGCCGATGGCACACCGCATCCTGCCCCGTGGGCCAGGCTCGATCGGCAATTCCTGATCAAACTGCAGGGGGAGGAAGAACGGGCTCGAACCGCAACCGATCAGGAGCGTGCGGCAGTCGAATCGTTCGAAGCGGCAGTCGGGTACGTCTGGCGTGAAACCAGAAAACCGTCCGACTGGAGGATTGACGAACTGATGTCGAACGTGGTCAGCACAGTTCGCCTTGGCATTCGAAATCACGGCGACTATGCACGCATTGCGCATGGGTTGCTTGCTGAGGAAAGGCAGGGAATGGGGAACAACGCTCCAACACCTCTCGTCGGCGACAAGTTAGTGGAACACCTTGCCGACTTGCTGGACCGCTGGCACGAGCTGACAAAATCGACCCGTTGGCATGACGACTTCGCCAGAGATTCCTGGCAACGCCACATCGCTCCGCGACTGGTGGGAGTCGAACTTCGGGAAAATGCCGACGACATGACTGCCGCGCTGCGCAAGGCGGTTCGGGCATCCCGTCGTAACGCACTCAAGGAAGTGGCTCAACGTCTGGCGAATGAAAGCCGAGTGAACATATCGGCGGAATGGCAACAGGCGTGGCAGACTCGTGACGAACAGTGGCAAAACCACCTGCGATGGCTCAGTCGCTGGATTATGCCGCGAGGCAAACAGCAGCCACGTTCCATCCGCAACGTCGGCGGACTTTCGTTGACTCGCATTGCCACGTTCAAATCACTGTATCAGGTTCAGAAAGCCTTCTTTACACGTCTGAAACCCGATGGCAAGAAGCCGGAGCCAGCCGGGAGAGGATTTGGAAAGCGAACGCTGGATGCCCTGGAACGAATGCGACAGAATCGCGTCAAGCAACTTGCCAGTCGAATCGTTGAAGCGGCACTTGGCATTGGCAGCGAAGATCGCGAAACGCACTGGGAGAAGGGGACAAAGCGTCCCCGACAGCGAATCGATGAGCCGCGCTTCGCGCCGTGCCATGCGGTGGTCATTGAAAATCTCACGCGCTATCGTCCAGACGAACTGCAGACTCGTCGCGAAAATCGCCAACTGATGACATGGGCGTCTGCGCAGGTGAAAAAACATCTCACCGATCAATGCCAGTTGCACGGACTTCATCTGCGTGAAGTGCAGCCAGCGTATACGTCACGTCAGGATTTTCGCACCGGCACTCCAGGTGTTCGATGTGTCGATGTGCCGATCGATCAGTTCCTTGGTACGGCTGATGGAAAGCCTGGCTATTTTGTTTGTACGGCTCTTCGCAGTCTCTTGAAAGAACTGCCGGAGCGGGATCAACCAGCGGCAGATGCCTGGCCGGAAAAGCTCCAACTCGCTCGCGAAAAGGTGCGCAAAGGTTCGGGCAAAGCATGGGACCGCTACGTCCTTGATCTGTACGATCATCTGCTGAAACCAACAACACTATCACAGGAACAGGCGGCGAATCGCTTTGCGCGCATCCCGCGACGTGGCGAAGAAATCTTTGTCAGTGCCGATCTTGAAGAACTTCCGTCTGATCGCAAGGGGCCTCCTGGAATTCACGCCGACCTGAATGCCGCCGGCAACATTGGTCTCAAAGCACTGCTCGATCCGGACTGGCATGGTGCGTGGTCGTATGTTCCGGCAACGATTAGCAAGGATGGGTTCCGAGTCGCCGCAGAGAAATCCTGCGCAGGTGCGAGTTGCCTGGCGGGCTGGCAGGTCGGCGAGGTTTCGTCCGGCGTATTTCGACATAAGTCCCGAGGTGGAAAGCCATTGGTTCAGGCCGACGGTGAAGAGTTGCAGGCCGCCGCAACGGCCGAAACAGACGCGAAGGCTCTCTGGAAGGTAGCGCAGGCTGCAACAAAAAAAGCTATGAAAGCCGCAAGGGACGAATCGGATCTCAATGTAATGTCCGCACGGCAAACCGAGGTCGCTGCCAAGGCCGTGTACGATGAAGCAAAAGGAATTCATTCCACTATGAAAAAGGGCATTTCTGCGAAGTCGGTCGTCAATCTCTGGAGATTCGTTTCGGACGGGCCGCCAAATGCATCTCAGTGGCGAATCTACTCAGTCTTCGAAAACCTGATTCAGTGGCGAGTGATTGATCGCCTTCGAAAAACCGTTGGATTGAGTAATGATTCCGAAAAGGAAGTCGAATAAACAGACTTCTCAAGCTCAGTTAAAGGTTTACAATCCCACTACCCTCGACAGGAGGGTGTAACCTCGGCATGTGTCGTCGCACTTCAAGTTGCTCAGCCGCCGAGGGGTAGTTTAGTTTGCCGTCGGAATGACGGGTTGGGTCTTTGATAACCTGATCTGGATGAGCCATTTTTTGTTCGTGTTTTGTGACGCGAGCGTGATGGTGGTGCATGGGGGTCCAGGACATGCTCGAACCTGTGTTCCTGCAAGACTTTAGACCACGGAATCGGGGTTCAATGATGTTTGACGAACTCGGTTTTTTGGCCGCGCTCGCAAACGTCTCCGTAACTCCTGACCCAGCCCGAAGTTGGGACCCCGACAGTCGGCTCATCCGCCGACAAACTGATCTGCCGACACTACGATCCGTCCACATACGTTGCTGCCTTCGGCAGTCTGCTCATCCCACCACAAACAGATCTGACGACACGGGAGGTGCCGTTGCGAGTTGTGATACCTGGGTCCTGTCGGCTCATCCGCCGACAAACTGATCTGACGACACAATGGTGCTGTAGCAGATTGACGATTCGCTTCCCAAGGTCGGCTCATCCGCCGACAAACTGATCTGCCGACACAAATTTCGTATTTCGTATTTCGTATTTCGGATTTGAGATTTGAGATTTGAGATTTGAGATTTGAGATTTCGGATTTGAGAT
>JANOUN010000655.1:0-6313 GCA_031416875.1 Planctomycetota bacterium
TGCAAAAAAGCATGGCTCGACGCAATCTGATCAGGGTGGAAAACCAAGGAAGATCAGATCAGGAGCCGAGCCATGGATATCGGCAATTGTACGCACGGATTCACGGAAGAGAAAGACCCGCACTGGAATCGGCGTGATATCGCCGGATTCGTATCGGGATTCGAACAAGCGGCACCGGAGGTCTCGCAGCGAGAGTTTGCTCGCGAGCACCACATCCCCCGCTCCACATTGCAGTTCTGGATCGATCGGAAACGGGCGATCGAACTGCCCGCCGCGTACCTCTCAGTGGCGGCTCCGAAAGCATCGACTGCGGCGCGACGTCGGGAGATCCAGGCCGTTGCTGAACAGTTGACGAAGAACATCCACTGGCCGAATCCGTGATCAAGGCCCGGCATTCTAACCGAGCGCCGTACCGACTGGAAGCACTGTTCGCAGTTCCGCGAGATTGCTCAAAGTCCCGTTGTGAGCCCATGCTTCGGACTGATGAATCGAATCACTTTCCCACTTCTGCACAGACTCTCTGAGCCCTTTGATATAAATGGGCCCAAGTCCGAATCAAGTCACGCTCCTTACATGAAATGTTACCGCCGGCGTTACCGCCAACAGCATCAAGCAGCGTTTTCTCCAGCAAATTCAAGGCTTCTTCGCGTCCTACCGGAGGAGACCTGCATCGCGCAAATTTGCTCCTGATCGGCGCTGAGTATCACGGCCGATTTCCTGTGCTCGACATCGAACACGGCTGTCAGAAGAGAACGTGACGCTGATCACGGAGTCCAGTGTTGTCGGCAGTTCACCACGCGGAGTTCCCTCTTTGAGATCCCACAGCCGAATCATCACACCTCCGAATTCTCACGAATTCGGCTGCAAATCAAATCTCACCTCCGGCGTGCAGAATTCGAATCCGGTGTGCCGCAAGTGAGTCTGCACTCCCCTTTTGGCCAGCCGTGATATTCTCGAAGCAAGCCCACTTCACACTCAGATGTTCAAACCAGAACACCGGTTCAGCGATGATCCGGCCGTCACCGTCCGCGATTGGTTCCTGATGAATCTGGTGCGACTTCCACAAATTCACAAGCCACGGACGGTGCTCGGGGCCGATTCGTTTCAGAATGTCGATCAAATCATCCTGGATGCTGCTCGATGCATCGATCGTGGGCGCGGCACTCTGCATTCCAACACAATCGGAAATTGTGTCGATCAGCTTTCGGGAGGCCGATGAAACGCCGTGGATTCCATAGATGGCCAGCAGGGACCTCGCGCGAGTCATTGCGACGTAGAGATTGTTAGCGAGTATCTGGCCTTCGCCTGTGACAAACTGATCCACGCACGGGATCACGACAACTTCCGATTCGTACCCCTTGAAGGAATGCGACGTCGTCACGATCAGCGTGTTAGACTGCCGCTCAAATGAACGACTGGTCTGAAACGATAGTTCAACGCCGATCTCGTCCATCTTCGGACGCAGGCTGGACTCCATCACCTGTGCGGCCTGCTTGCCGTTATAGATCACGCAAATGTCGTTCGGTGAGATCCCATCGACTTGAATCAGGTGCTTCAGATGAGCGGCGATCCGATCCATTTCATGAGTGCGCCGATCGAAACAGTGAAAGATCGGCTTCGGGCCATTCACCTGATTGTATCGAACCCGTAACCATTCACGGCCTCGACGTGTGCCGCGTTCAATCAGCCCCAGCGACAGCAGTTCTTTCTGATCCGGATTCTCGGCATCATTTGTCAATTGATGCAGAACATTCACTGCCAGTTCAGTGACCGGAGTCGTCGAACGAAAACTCTCCCGCATGATGGTGGAACGGCCGCGCAGATCGACCCCAAGGTCTGACCAGGTCGGCGCTTTTCGACCATAGATATTCTGTGCGTTGTCGTAGAAGATATGAGCTGAACGACTCATCGCATCGTCAGGATCCTGCTGTTCGACAAGAGACAGCAGCAGCTTCAGTGTGGACGGTCCCATGTCCTGCGCCTCATCAATGAACAGGGCCGAACAGCGCGGCAACATCTGAGCTGCATCCTGTCGATTCAGGAACTCTTCGGCCGCGCGATCATAGTCAAAGTCGAACGAATCCATCGACAACGCCGCTGCTGGCAGGATGCCGGAGAGGACCGATCTGACATGCAGCAACTGGACTTTCTCCCATGGAAATTCGCGTTGGGCGAACAGGTCACCGTCGGAGAGACTATCCCATGCGGACTCGATGGATTCCCGCAACAGCTTATGCAGGGAGCTGTTCGCATACACGGCCCAGATGGAAACGTTTTTGTCCGCCTCCATCCGTTTCACCGTCCTCGCGAGCCAGTTGCAGAGGACGACCGACTTTCCACTTCCCGCCACACCTCGCACGAGTCGCGCCTTGCCATCGAGCTTCAGGTTGGTGAGTCGCTGCTGCTCCTGCGAAAGTACGGGCTTCATGACTTTGCGTGTCGCAAACTGCTCTCCCATGCCGCCGGAGGTTTTTGCACCTGTTCCGTACGATGCCGCGTTTTCTGAAAGTAACTCTGACCTGGGTTTTGGCTGGCTTAATGTACGAGCAACGTCGATTTTCTCCCAGTGGCAGCCAGACTCATCCTGAATCAGCCGGGCAGGAGTCAACCGACGCAGCAGCGGGCGCAGATAGGGCTCTTCCATTTCGCTGCGGCTGGCCAGCACAATCACAGCCTCCCGAGCGCGGCTGATCGCCACGTTGACGAGTCGTTTCCATTCGTCGAAAGGCCAGTTGTAGCTGCCGGCGTTCACCGTATCGAAAATCACGATGTCGGCTTCGGAACCTTGCTGACTGTGCACAGTCGATGCTTCCCAGTTCGCCAGCCCCCAGCGTGCAAACAGGTTGGAAATAACCTGAGCCTGTGCTTTGTACGGCGATATGAAAAGCCCGTGTGCGTTTCGAACAGAGATGTCTGAGAAGAGCTTTTCAATAATTGAGGAAGTGATCGATCTCACCCAGCTCTTATTGCCCGGTCCTCGTTCCGCCCGAGTGGCAGCGAGTTCCGAATGTTCAGCGTCCAGCATGTACCAGACGGCTCGGGAAAAATCGCCGATGAACGGAGCAAGGCAGGAGACTCGCACCTGTGTGTCCTGTGCCGTTTTGAGATGCCCGCCATATTGGAAATCGGAGACCACCTGGCACACGTCCGGATGCATGCGTCGCTGTTCGGTCAGCACGTGGACGGCCTTCGGCGTTGCTTCGAGATCATCGAGATGGCTGAGTCCGCTGCTGCCAAGCCACGTCTGCTGTCGCGTCGGCAGGATGCGCGACATGCGACTGATCGGTGCCAGCTGTTTTGAATCGCCCACGAGAACAACTCGTCGGGCCGCCAGCAGCGACAACGCCGCAATCGCTGCACGAGACATCAAACCGGCTTCATCGATCAGAATTGTCGTGAACGGGGCTTCTCCGTTTTCGATCAGCTGCTTCACAATCGGATCATCAAGGAAACTCATGGCCTTAAAAGCCGTGGAAACAATGACGCGAACTTCAGGATCAATGAACAGTTGTCTGCCTTGATCGTTGCTCCCAGCGCGCAGCTCTCCGATTCGTTTTCGTGTCAGCGCCTTGTCTTCCCAGCCATCAAACGTCTGCAGTTGCTGAGCCAGACCGTCGATCTGCTGCAGAACATCAGACTCTGACCCGCGCAGCATGGTCTCAAGGCCGTCGCTGGCAAATGCCTGAGGAGACGCCCCTTTACCAATACGCAGCACGCTGCCGTCTTCAAGTGCCTGAGGTGCGGTCTCCTTTGCTGCGTTTCCAATTGCCAGAGCGATCGCATCCGTGGCTCGATTGGTCGTGGACACCACAAGAATTCGTTCGTCGGGGTCTGTCAGAACTGCCGCGATCTGCTGGCCCGATGTGTATGTCTTTCCCGTTCCCGGAGGCCCCCACAGAACAGTCCACGAATGATGCCACCATTCTCGCAACTGTGGCAGCCCTGGTTCAGGCGGCCGGGAAATCGCGGGATGAATCCCTCCTTCCGCAGCAGCCAGTCGCTGAGGCAGATTGTCTCGAATTTTCGCGTAGGAGATGCCGTTGTAGACTGCATCCAGACCTTCCAGAAACTCAAACGGTCTCACAAAGAATGACCCTGCCGTCGGCTTGGCTTGGGGGTTATCAAGTGCAATGAAGAGACATCCATTTCGTTCATCCACCTCCAGAATCTCTCCCGACCAGAGGATTTCATCTTCGTAGTCCGCTTCCTCATAGGCTGCGTCGGAGAACTTTCCGTTGTCATCGAGCGACTTCGGGCGGAACGCTTTCGCTCCTTCCCATGTCCAGTCGAACTCGATGGAACCGCCCACATCGACCACATAAACCGTTCCGCGATCACGTTCGGCAAAAATGCTCACCTTGCGACAGCGGAGACGTTTCCATTTCGAGCAGTCACGAAACTCCTGCCGCACCGCGACCGCTGCGTCATCGAGCAGCTTTCGGTCAGCCTCGGGCAGTGCGAACTCCACGGAAAATCGCGCCGGCACAAACCCGAAAGCGCCAAGCTCTTCTTCGGAGTCACGATCCTGAGTTGTCTCTTCATGCATGACGGAATCACTTCGGCGCATTGCCGCAACATTTGGCCGTCGGATCAGTCGAAACCTGCTTCCTGGGCACGATTGTCATGCCTTCAGAACGATGACTCTCGGTTCGGTAGTTTACGCTGCTCGTAAAAATCCCGACGAATGAATTCCAGAAGTTCGCCCATTGTACCTCCGCTCTCAGGCAAACGAAACCAGTCTTTCCCGACATTCGATTTGAACCAATGAAGCGCCCGAGCAGTGGCTGGTCAATCACGGACGCTCCGGACGAGAAATCTCCTGATAAGCAAACGGACCAGCTGCATCTATTCCGCCATCAACAGCCGCGCTGCCGGGTTTTCGATTGCGGCAACGACTGACTGCAGAAACTTTGCTGCCGGAGCACCGTCGATGGCCCGGTGATCGAAGGTCAGGCTGAGTGTCATCATCGGGCGGACTTGGATGCGATCATCGCTGGACACGACCGCTTGTTTGCGGATCGTTCCCAGTCCCAGAATGGCAGTTTCCGGCAGATTGATCACTGGTGTGAAGGCATCGATTCCAAAGCTGCCCAGATTGGTGATCGTGAACACGGCATTCTGCATCTCTGCCGCCGATAATCGTCCGTCTCGTGCCTTGCCGATAATGCGTGAGGACTCGGCCGCAAGACTCAGCAGCGGTTGATTCCAAACGCTGCGCAGCACAGGAACGATGAGTCCCTCCGGAGTATCGACGGCGAGCCCGATGTGGATCTCGTTGTCCTCCGGCATCACGATCGCATCTCCGTCCCAACGGCCCGCCAGTCGCCTCTCCTGCCGGAGACAGCCTGCGACGAGTTTGGCGATAATATCGTGAAAGGCCGGGATCAGCGAATCACCTGCGGTTTTGAATTGTGTTCGCAGGCTGACCAGATTTGTGGCGTCGGCCTGCGATGTGAGTGTCACCGGAACCGCTTGTCGATGACTTTCGGCCAACCGTTCTGAAATGACTTTGCGTCGACCGGACAACACCACTCGTTGTCCGCCGGAACCCTTTGAACTTCCACCGGCAGGATTTGCAGCGCTCACCACATCGCGTTCGCGGATTCGCCCGTGCCGCCCGGTTCCCTGCAGTGCACTGAGATCAATGCCTGCTCGGTTGGCGGCGCGGCGGGCTCGTGGAGTTGCAACAATGTCAGCGGCTGATGGAAAAGTTTTTTTTTCGATGCAGCCATCGACGCCCCGTGTCGCGGCGGCACGCACATCGTCTTCCGTTACGCGCTCTCGAGAACCGGTCCCCGTCACGTGCGCCAGATCGACGCCCAGTTCTCTGGCAAGCCGACGAACGGACGGCGAGGCTCCGGCGGCGACGCTTTTTACGTTTGTGGTCATCGCGACTTCCACCGCCTTCGTCGCGGTCAACGCAGCATCGCTGCCCGACTGGCTCTGGCGCAACGATTCCCCTTCCGCAATCAAATGGCCAATGACCGCGCCAACTTTCAACACCGCACCTGGTTGAGGCCCATCGGCTGGAATTCGCAGGATACCATTGTCCAACGCTTCAATTTCCTGCAGAGCTTTCTCGCCCTCCAGTTCAAACAACGCATCGCCGCGACGAACGACGTCTCCGTCTTTCTTCATCCATCCGGCAAACGTACCCTCTTCCATCGACCAGCCAAGACGCGGAATCGTGATTTCAAATGACATAACTGGAATCCCAAATCCGAAATCCGAAATCCGAAATCCGAATAACCAATAACCAATAACCAATAACCAATAACCAATAACCAAAAACCAATAACCAATAACCAATAAC
>JANOUN010000656.1:0-3465 GCA_031416875.1 Planctomycetota bacterium
GCCACCAGAATTCAAGGTAAACGGCATGTCCTTCTTTTTAAGCGCAAGGGAACTACCAAAGCTGCCGGGATTTGTTGAAGAGAAGAAAAAAGGGTTGCTTGTACTTAAGCGCGAGTGGACCTACACCGATCTTTCAAAGCCGCACCAATGGGGCAATTGTTTTAGTCGTTGGGTTTCAGTTGAAGCCCGACGTTGATCCCCGTGCAGGCAATCGCGGGGGCACTTTCGAGCTTTATTTCTGCTTGCCCCGGCTTCTTCGGCAGGAGCCGGACGAAGTGGGCCGTCTCCTTGAATTTGCCGGACTTTCCAGCCGGTTTTGGTGGTGGAGATGCACTGGCGGCAGATGGCTCCGAAGTGGATCGGCTGGAGTATCGACCTGCGGATGATTGATGGCTCGGTAAATCTCTTCCGGGAGACGGTGTCGGTCCCGGCCAGTTGGGTTCAGGTTCGCCGCCGATCTGATGCGGTGTCGGCAGCACATGGCGAGGCTTGAATTGTTCGAGGGACAAGTACTCGGTCTTTTTCCGATCCGGCCTGCCGTCGAATCGCAGCAGGCAAAACAGAGCATCGAGCCGGGCGATGTTTCGCAGGCCATCTTTCGACACGATCTTTGCTTCATTGGATTGAGTGGCGTGCTGCTGGATCGCACTTGTGAACGCGGTTACGAAACTGTGGCCATCGTTGTTGGCCATGCCCAAGTCGCCCCAGCTCTGATATCGGGCCGCGCGATTGATGAGTTGCAACGTGGCCGTGATGCGGATGCTGCCGAGGCCGAGCGGTTTGGCCATACCGATCTTGTGAGCACAGCCTTCCGGCAAGTTCATCGCGATAAGGAACGCGCCGAGTTCGATATCGGTCAGGTTTTCGAAGCGGATGCGACCGTGGAAGATCGTCGGCTGTCCAACGGCGTTCTTTTCCGCAACCGGTTGTATGAGTGTTGTCTGTGTATCGTGCGCCCTGTCGCTTTGAAGAGTGGCCTGTTCCAGTCCGCAGGCGTCGTCCCAACGATGCCAGTAGAGCTTGTGGCCGCGAATGGTCGTCGTGTCGCCCTGGATGTAAGTCGTGTGCTGCTTCGCGTCGGCCTTGCCATTCTGCGTCAGGTACTGCTGATACGCGGTGACTTTGGGTGAGCCGAGGATTTGCGGAACCATCTTTGGAGCGAGCCACTGGCCCGGTGCGGTGACGACACTGTCTTCAAAGAACACTCGGCCTTTGATGGCAATAGACTTGTCGCCGTGAATCGTCGCGACGCGGCCAAACATTGCTTCGGCCAGATCGAGGCCCGCGTCACTCAGTGATTTCGGAATAAGGCTGGCCGGACTCTCGTCGTACGGAAACCGAAACATCTGCGCCCGACCGAAGAAGACGAGTCCCTGCGGATTGTCGGTATCAACCTTGCTCGGGTCGCACAGGAAGAAGACCGGCTCACCGTCGCGTAGGTGGCCATTGCGAAAACGGTGACTATGGGACGGTTGACCGCGCTCGAAGGCCATTTCCTGCCATTGAGTCATTTGATCGTCATCGTGGAACCTTTCCCATTTGTCTTCCGGGATCTCGATCGTTCCGAGCGACTCACCGGTCAGGAACACAAACTCAAGATGCTTGAACTTCATGTCACCCGTGATAACGGAGACGCCTTCGATCATGCCGGCTTTTTGAGCCGCCGTAACCTGCTGGATGCGACGAAACCGCAGATAGAGATCAGGATGCCGCTGCTTACCGTATTGATTTACCTGCCGTTGAAAGAAATAGTCGCGCGGTTGAGGATCGGCGGTGACATAGACCGTCTTGTGCTGCAGGTTCCAGTTTGGAATCCGACTTTGCTTTCGAGAGATCAGCGCTTGACCCGCGCTGAATACCGTTTCAAGGGCGGTTCTTTCGATGCGAGCCAGACCACATTCCACAATCGTTCGTCGCGAACCGCTCGTGCGGACAATGCCAGCCCGAACGCATGCCTCATAACCATCGGCTTTTCGTCGCACCGCCGCTTGCGTTCCGACGTCGATGCCTGATGTCAGCTCACCGAGGTCGTGGATGAACCATGACCGATAGGCGTCACTGATGCGGCTCGGAGTCATGCTTCTGAAGAAAGGCTGCTTGCGGCTGACTGGCTGAATTTTTGAGAACGACATGATTTCAACCAAATGGCGAATCATGCCGCGAAGACTCGATCCGGGGATCGTCGGGCGGCCGAGGTGGTCGAGGAATGGGGCGGAGCGCTGGCGTGCGTCCTTTGATTCATCCCAGGTGCCATCGGGATTCTGGCGAACGGCTCCGCGAATGAAGACCGGGGTCAGTGCCTCAATCTTCAGATCAAGCCAGCCGCTGTGAGTGCCGGGGACGAACTGGTTGTGACACTCCCACGGCTTGACCTTCTGGCCAGAGACTTCGAGTCCATCTTTCACCTCGAAGATCGCCTGCGGTAGCGGAACGAAGTTGTAGGGAGCCATTGCCGTCGTGGCGGGAGTCGTCGGATTGACGTGATGCGGAATCTGCGAAGTCATCAGCGGGTTTCCTTCTTATCGGCGTCGTTGAAGACGTTGACGAGTCGCGTGGCGGCGACGCGAACGGCACCGGTTCGCGAGTCGGTTTCGAAGTAATGTTTGACCGTCAATCGCAGCGGCATGCGACGCTGCCGTTCAGAGCCGAAGTCGGTGGTGGAACACACCAGCGGCACCGCTTGCTCGCGACCGCTGCCATCCGCAACGCGGCTGAAGCCGTTCTTCGCTTCAGGGCGGTCGTTTCCGAGTAGCACACGATCTTCTTCGTGAGGACGCACGGTTGGATCACATGGAGAGGCAGGATCGTCGATTAACCAACGGCCTCGCAGTTCAGAGTCATCCCACCACATCAGCAATTCTTCGTGGTCGCCGAACAGCCGGATCTCGATGAGATTTTCGAGCGAGATCGACGGACAAAGATCGGGAAATGCTGACGAACCGAGTCGCCATCCGTCTTCGCGGCGTGCGCCCCAAGTGACGCCGTCGTCGCAATGAGCCAACAACCAGCGGCAGTTCGTCGTCCGTGGCAGAATGGGAGTGTCCCCGATGGCCCAGCGCAACCAGCCTTCGCATTCGGCAGCATTCACGAGTTCGATTTGGCAACCAGCCAGCGGCGATTTCATTGAGCGATTTCCTCAACTGTGGACTGCTCCGGCTTGACGGAGCTTTGGATTTTTGGGCGAAGCCCTTTGCGATTGAACGTTGATTCCATGAAGACTCAGGGCGAAAGAAAGTCGCTCCGCGACGATTCCAAAGCTCCGTCAAGCCGGAGCACTCCCAAAGGGTTGATGAAACGCGCCGATCATGGCATCGACAAAGACCAGATCGTCGGGGCTGAGTGTCTGATCGCGATTCAGCGCTATCTCGCGTCCGTCTGCCGCGCCCCCTACGAACAGCATCCGTGCTTTGCCTGTGACCGTGCCCCGCCCGACGGATGCCGTGCCACCGAGCGCGACATCGCCAT
>JANOUN010000657.1:0-2848 GCA_031416875.1 Planctomycetota bacterium
CTAGCGCCTTGCCGCTCACACGGAATTATGCCCGGGTCTCAAATGTGGCCGCGCGGAGTATCAACGGCCCGAATTGTGATCGCGCGTTCAGCGAAAACCCGACAAATTTCTGCAGCAATCCAAACGGCCCCTGGGGTATCGCCGTGAATGCAGAGCGTATCGCGTTGCAGTTCGAGTCGCGTACCATCAATCGCGAAAACTTCACCTGTTTCGACGATCGAAGCAGCTCGGGCGGCGATCTGAGCAGCATTGTGAAGAACGGCGTGCGGCTGACTTCGCGGCACCAGCGATCCGTTCGCCAGATAATTTCGATCCGCGAAGACTTCATGAACAGCCCGCAGGCCGACCGCGAGCGCTGCGTCCGGGAGGCAACTGCCGGAGAGTCCCACAAGTTGGCATTCCGGATCAACAGCCCGCACAGCTTCGGCAATCGCATGGGCTGTCTCCGGCGACGTTGCGGCAAAATTGTAAAGGGCTCCGTGCGGTTTCACATGATGCAGTCTGCCGCCGGATTCTTTAACAATCTGCGCCACGACCTGAATCTGTTGCGAAACAAGATCGTGGATTTCCTGCAGCGACATTGGCACCACGATGCGTCCGAAATTCACGCGATCTGCAAAACCCGGATGCGCGCCAATTGCCAGGTTCAGGCTCAGCGCACGCTCCACCACTCTGCGAATCCGATCCGGGCCTCCGGCATGCCCACCGCACGCCACGTTGATCGACGAAACATACGGCATCAGCTGCGCATCGAGCGTCTCGCCCTCGGAGCCTTCAATTTCGCCCAGATCGCAGTTCAGATCGATGGAAAACATGTTGGCCAGTCTATCGGTGAATCATCAGATCGGCCATATTCAAAGCCTTCGTCAACATCAGCCGCTGCTGCCTGAAAATGAGCTGAGCCTGATCGAGCGTCACCATTGCGAACCTGACTAACTGGCCGGGGCGTAACTGGGCTGCGATTCCAAGATCCGCCGAGATCACATGTCCAATGCGAGGATAACCGCCTGTCGGAGCGCAGTCGGCCATAAGCAAGATCGGGTTGCCGTCCGGAGGCAGTTGAATCGTTCCGGGGATCACTCCTTCGGACAGCAGCTCTTCGCCGTGTTCGAGTTCAAGCCGCTGATCGATGAGGCGATAACCCATGCGGTCCGACTGGGATGAGACTCGGAATGTGGCATCCCGCAGTCGTTCAAGCCCGGAGGAGCATAAACATGCCGTGTGTGTCCCAGACACAATTCGCAGAGTCGCAATGTCCGGATTCGGAAGATCGATCGGACGCACGAACCAGTGTGGATGAACTTGTCGCCCGGTGCCGGACCGTTCTGCCCACAGCCGCTCAAGCGTTTGACGGCCGGCTTCCGACGGCGTGCCGATCGCGAGGTCATCGCCAGCAGTCAACATTCGTCCGCCATGCCCACCGAAGGCAGCACGCAGAACGGTGGATCGACTCCCCATGACGACCGGCACATCAACACCGCCTGCAATCGCCAGATAGCAACGGCAACCTCGTCTCGCTGTCTGAAATCGAATGCGTGAGCCAGCGGGAATCAGCCTCGGACAGTGCTGTGCGACTGGCTGCGACAGGTCACTGCTGTCGTGCAGCGTGGGGGCCATATCGGCACCGGTGATGGCAATCAGCGTGTCATCGGCGAATTTGATCTCATCACCCGTCAACGTCATTTCGATCGCTGCCGCATCGACCGGGTTGCCCACGAGTCGATTTGCAAGTTCATGTGCCATGGAATCCAGCGCGCCGCCCAGTGGAACGCCAATATGCCGAAATCCGGCGCGGCCTCGGTCCTGCACTGTGGAACAAAGGCCGGAACGAAGAATATGAATTTCATTCATGTTCGCTCCCGAAAGTCATCGAACTGTTGTCGATCAATCGGAACGAAGCGAATGATGTCGCCGGTTTGCAGCAGACACGGCGGATCACGCTGCGGATCGAACAGTTGCACGGGAGTCCGTCCGATGATGTTCCAGCCGCCCGGCGATTTGCTCGAGTAGATTCCTGTTTGTGCACCGCCGATTGCCACGGAACCGGCGGGCACCTGAATTCGTGGTGACGCACGACGCGGTGTGTGCAGTTGCGACGGGAGTCCGGCCAGATACGGGAATCCCGGAGAGAATCCGATCATCTGCACCGCATAATCCACCTTCGAGTGCAGACGCATCACGTCGCCGGTCGTCAGATTGTGCGCATCCGCAACGGCGGTCAGGTCGAGTGCGAATTCGAGGTCGTAACAGACAGGAATATCCAGCTGCCGTCGCGGCGTTTCCAGAGTGATCGGCACAGAGCGCAGCGAGTCAGAAATCCATTTCTCCGCCTCCGACCATGCCAATCTGCCGCATTCATAGTAGACTGTCAGCGAATTGAACGCCGGAGCAACGGCGATCACACCATTGATGCGGTTGTGATCAAGATGTTTGGTGGCATTCTGCACGGCCCGCCGGGCAGCGGCTTCGTCCAGCAGCCGCCAGGCGACAATGGCTGCAGAATCTCCCAGTGGTTCAATGGATGGAGTCATAGAAACCAGTGCGAATCCTGCGGGAACCGAGCGAGCCATCGAAGACAGAACTGGTCGTTCTTGTAAAAATGTCGCCTTGGATCATAAAGTGATAAAGTGCAAATGGCATGGTCAGCCAGTTATCGACCATGCACAAACTGTAGGGTGTGACAAGCAGCGCGCAGGCACACCGAATCACAGACATGGTGTGCCTGCGCTAGCGCTTGACACACCCTACAAATTCACAAACTGACTAGCAGTGGTGCAAATGGTATCACAGTCAACCGAGCGACTGTTCGGGAAAACTCAGAAAGTTCAGCATGACACCGGTTTCAAAA
>JANOUN010000658.1:0-6102 GCA_031416875.1 Planctomycetota bacterium
GCCGAAGCTCAAGGCATTTGTTCGAGAAGCCCGATGGTGTTGCAGCGGGTGGCGGCGTATGGGAAACGAAATGCGCCGCTTCGCTGCGAGTCGTCAGTTTTCAGTCGGCAGTGGTCAGTGAATCGCTGCGTCATGTCGTCACGTGAATGGGATTCGGCTCTGTTGATCGTGTGGCCGACACGGAGGGCTGACGCCCTGCCGCTCGCCTTGCCTGTTTTCATGCGCATCATCCGCTGTCCAGATAATTTGTGGCGTGACTCGCCAGTGCCGGTCGTGGCAGATCGCGGCTGACCATCACTCGGCCAGTGCCCATTGTCAATCGCTACAACATCCCGCTACGATTCACTCCGCAATACCCCGTCGCGACAGCGGCTTACTTGAATCAGGAGATGAATCATGGCACGTTTGTCCCTTCTGCTGACCGCTTTGGTTGCAATTCCATTTGTTGCTTTCGGCGGGACCGACGATGGTCGCTCCGGCATTGGGCGATACCAACTGACTGCCACCGTGGAAGGACTCTATTTTCTCGACACCGCAACTGGTGAACTGTGGCTCAAAGTGAAAGACGGCGAGTGGCACAAGGTTGATAGTCCTGTTGATCCGGCACCACCGACCAGGGACGCGCCAGCAAAGCCTGTATCGTTGACTCTTCCGAAGGCCGGAGAAACCATGCCAATGGTTCAGCGAGAAAAACGAGCGATCCCAGGTTCATCCGAAACACTTTGGGTTCAACTCGGCGATATCACAGGTGGCCAGGTGTTTGTAGAAGTCAGCGACCTCAACGGTCATCACCTGGTAAAGCGCACGTCGCTGAAAACCAGGGAGTTTTTAAAGTTCAAGGTCAACGAAACTGATGTCTATCTGCAAATAGCTGAGATGGTGAACAATTTGCTCGACGAGGACATTTGTCAGGTGCATCTCTCGTTCAAGAAGCCAAAGCCTGAGCAAAAAGCCGAAGGATCGAATGACTCAAAGGAACCGTAATCTAACCATCAAGGCATAGGCTGGCTCACAACTTGCAATATCAAGTGCGGCGAGGTAACTTCAGGCATGCCTGAAACGAGCCTGCGAAGGATGCAGCGATCTGATATGCCATCGCGGCTTCGGGGACTTGTGCGGGGCCGAAAGGATCTTTGTTATGCCAAACGGAAATTTGTCACGTCGTCATTTGCTGCAAGCGACTGTCGCTGCTGGTGCAGTGGCCTCGATTGCGTCATGCCCATCACCCACTCTCGCTGCAGCTAAGGAAAATTCTATGAAGGGAAATATCAAACATTCCGTCGTCTTCTGGTGCTTCAATGTCGCCGGGGAAAAATGGGATATCGATAAGACCTGCGAAATTGCCAAAAGTCTCGGGTGTCAGTCGGTGGAGATCTGTGGCCCGGAAGAATGGCCGACAATCAAGAAGCACGGTCTGACATGTGCAATTGCTTCCAACGGGATGCCTGGAGCACCGTTTATGAAGGGCCTGAACAATCCGGTATATCAGGATCAGGTGATCGCGGTGACGACGAAAATGATCGACGATTGTGCTGCGGCCGGCGTTCCGAATGTCATTGCCTTCACGGGATACAAATGGAAGGACGCTGAAGATCCGACCAGCGGCGAGATTTCGCTGGCCGAAGGTGCAGATAACTGCGTCGCGGGCCTGAAGAAACTTGCGGTCCATGCCGAGAAGAAAGGTGTGACTGTCTGTATCGAACACCTAAACACGCGCGATGGATCTCATCCGATGAAAGGGCACCCCGGTTATCAGGGCGATGACATCGACTATGTGGCCAACATCGTGCGGCGAGTCGGTTCACCACGTGTGAAGTTATTGTTCGACATTTACCACGTCCAGCTGATGAACGGCGACGTGATCCGCCGCATCGAACAATGCAAGGACGTCATCGGCCACATCCATACTGCCGGAAATCCAGGACGTGGCGAACTCGACGACAACCAGGAGATCAACTATCCGCCGATCATGCGGAAGCTGGTTGAGATTGGCTACACGGGTTTCGTCGGACACGAATTCATTCCGACTCGCGATCCGCTGGCTGGCTTGAAACAGGCGATTCAGCTGTGTGACGTGTAGCGATGCTGCGAGGATCTCTTCCGCCGAAGAGATCCCCGCATTTCAGACAGATCGGTTCAGATTCTACGTTGATCCTCACGCGACATCAACCACATTGTCAGCAGCTACTTCTTCTCGAACTCAGCATCGATCACATCGTCGTCGCCGCTTTTGGCACCGGCGGCTCCTGTTGCGCCTTCGGGAGCGTCTCCTGTGCTGGCGTGCATGTGCTGAGCCAAAGCCTGAGAGGCCTGCATCAGTTCATCACACGCGGTCTTGATTGCACCAGCATCATTGCCCTCTGCCGCTTTCTTCACCTTTTCCATTGAGGCTTCAACCGCGGACTTCGACGACGCATCCAGCATGTCAGCGTGTTCCTTCAGGGTCTTCTCAGTCTGATGCACGAGTGCCGATGCCTGGTTCTTCGCGGTGGCGAGTTCCTGTTTTTTCTTATCCTCTTCAGCGTGAGACTCGGCGTCCTTCCGCATCCGCTCAATCTCTTCCGGTGACAAACCGCTGGACTGTTTGATCTGAACCGAATGCTCTTTGCCGGTGGCTTTGTCCTTGGCCGACACGTTCAGAATGCCGTTCACGTCGATGTCGAATTTGACCTCGATCTGAGGAACTCCGCGAGGGGCGGGCGGGATGCCGTCCAGATTGAATTCATCCAGCAAGCGGTTGTCCGCCGCCATCTTGCGTTCGCCCTGGAATACGCGAACGTTCACGGCAGGCTGATTGTCTGCTGCCGTGGAGAATGTTTCGTTCTTTGTCGTCGGGATGGTTGTGTTGCGTTCGACAAGCACCGTCATGATACCGCCTTCGGTTTCAATACCGACGGAAAGTGGAGTCACGTCGAGGAGCACGACATCTTTCACGTCGCCGCCGATAATACCACCCTGAATCGCAGCACCCAGCGAAACCACTTCGTCAGGGTTGACGCCCTGATGCGGTTCTTTTCCGAACATTTCGCGCACAAGTTTTTGTACTTTTGGAACGCGAATGGAACCACCGACAAGCACGATCTCCTGAATGTCGGACGGTTTCAGCTTTGCGTCCTTCAGAGCATTCAGTACCGGCTGACGGCAGCGTTCAACCAACGGATCAATCAGCTCTTCGAACTTGCTGCGTGAAATGCTCAGCTGCAGATGCTTTGCTCCGCTGGCGTCGGCTGTGATGAACGGAAGATTGATGTCCGTCGCCTGTTGCTGCGACAATTCCTTCTTCGCCTTTTCCGCAGCCTCGCGGAGACGCTGCAATGCCATCGGATCCTTGCGCAGGTCGATGCCTTGTTCCTTCTGAAATTCTTTGGCGATGTAGTCGATCAGCACTTCATCAAAGTCATCGCCACCCAGGTGCGTGTCGCCGTTCGTGCTCAGCACTTCGACAAGTTCGTCGCCGACTTCAAGGATGGACACGTCGAACGTACCACCACCAAGGTCAAAGACGCAGATCTTCTCTTCCTTCTTCTTATCGAGTCCATAGGCAAGGGCCGCTGCGGTGGGTTCATTAATGATACGAGCGACGTCCAGGCCAGCGATCTGTCCGGCGTCTTTCGTGGCCTGGCGCTGAGCGTCATTGAAGTAGGCCGGAACCGTGATGACGGCCTTGTTGACCTTGTGGCCGAGATAATTTTCCGCGGCTTCCTTGAGCTTGCGCAGGACCAGCGCTGAGATTTCCGGAGGGGTGTATTCTTTTCCGTGAACATCGACCTTCACGTAATCCGTCACGCCTCCCACGACCTTGTAGGACACCAGCTTTTCTTCGGACTCCACTTCGCGATGGCGGCGACCCATAAAGCGTTTGATCGAATAGATCGTGTTTTGCGGATTCGTAACCGCTTGGCGCTTGGCGGGTTCACCAACAAGTGTTTCGCCTTTTGTAGTGAAGGCAATCACGCTGGGAGTCGTTCGGCTGCCTTCCTGATTCGCGATGACGCGAGGCTCGCCGCCTTCCATGATCGAAACCACAGAATTTGTCGTACCCAAATCGATACCGATGATTTTTTCGCCTGATACAGCCATGACGATGTTCCCTTTTTCCAATTCTTGCGATCGCAGATTCGTCGCTCCGGAACGAGACGGTCTGCTGATTTCATGTGAAGTGGCTCGAAACAATGCGTCCGGTGAGGAGCCAGTGAAGACAGGTGCCGCGACAATACAATTTTGAGTGCCGAACCAGCGAAGGCCAGATTGTCAATTGCTGGACGGTACAGTGGCCCTTTAGCAGGTTCTATGCCGATCGGTGAATTTCAGCTAAACGCATGTTTCCCCTGCATTTTTCGAAGGGTGGCGGATCAAGATACGCCTTGTTATGCCAGAGTGGCAGTCTGTTGTTTTTTGAGCTTCGGAGTACACGATGCCGAATTGGCAGTTTTTACTGAACCCCTTGGTTTGTGCCATTCTGGCGTAACGTGAAGTCTTGACGCTTTACTTTGCCTGCGTGCCATGTCTTTTAGGCCGCGTACTTTGAAGTCGCTGGCAAGAATCGTCAGATTTTCGAGACAATCGGTGGGCTGCTTGACAGGGAAATTGTGCGTCTGTACAAGCCCGGACTGAATTTTGGCGAGGTGTCGGATCCTCACTCAGCGGCATTGGGTCGAAGAGTGTCGTTGGGCGGGTATGGTTTCGCGGGCGAGTTCGCGCGAGGTCAGGGGTGGAAACCGTCAGCATGTCTGAGTCCTCGTTGGTACGCAGGAATCGCGAGGGCTGAATACGCTGATGGCAAAGAAACCGATTGCGAAGTCGCCAGTTACGAAATTGGCGAAGAAGGCTCCGTCAAAACCTGCAGCCAAGGCACGTCCCGTGCCACGTCCAGCTCCTTCAGCAACCAGGGTGGCAGCGAAAACGGCAGTTACCAAGAAAGCCGCCAGGCCGGTTGCCACCGAGACTGACAAAGTGCCTCGGGTCAAGCGTGAAGCCGTGGCCGAGCGCGTCGCACCGGTTCCAGTTCCACCGGAAGTTGAGCTGGGGAATGTGGATGAACAGTTGGTGGCACTGCTGAACAAGCGGGCGTCGCTCTATCTGCAGAAGATGAAGGGTGTCGAAACGCCCTCGAAGATCATTTTCAGTGATCTGGATCAACAGCAGGTCTGGGCGATGATTGAACGCTGCAATGAGGGGCCATTGACATCGGCTGAGATCAAGACAGTTTTTCGTCCCTTGATGAGTGCAGGACGCCAGCGGATTAAGAGTATTCGAGTCGCTTATCTGGGACCGGCCTATAGTTTCACGCATCAGGCGGCGATCGCGAGATTTGGTGAATGTGCCGATTTGGTACCAGTCAGCACGATTGCGACGGTGTTCGAAGAAGTGAATCGCGGCCATGTGGACTTCGGTCTTGTGCCGATCGAAAACAGTACGGATGGACGGATCGTGGATACGCTGGACATGTTCACTCGCCTGCCGCTGAGGATTTGCGGTGAGGTTCAGTTGCATGTGCATCATTACCTGCTGGCCCGTTGTGATCGCAGTGAGATTACCGAGATTTACAGCAAGCCACAGGCGTTGTCACAGTGCCGTGACTGGCTTGCCAAGCACATGCCTCAGGCGCGGCAGATCGAAGTCACCAGCACGTCCACGGCGGCCCAGCTGGCACGCGATAAACCGAATGTGGCTGCCGTTGCCAGCCAACAGGCGGCGATTCAGTATGATGTGCGGATCGTGGCGGAGTGTATCGAAGACAACCAGAACAATATCACGCGGTTTGCCGTGATCGGTGACAGTGTTGCGGAACCAACGGGTTCTGATCGCACGGCCATCTTGTTGCAGATTCCTCACAAGCCGGGTTCGCTGTCCGATGCACTGGAGGCATTTCGACGCAACAAAATCAATCTGACGTGGATTGAATCATTTCCCTTGCGACAACCCGAAGTTGGATATCTCTTCTTCCTTGATTTTGAAGGTCATGTCTCCGAAGCCAGGATCAAGAAGACGCTGAAGGAACTGGAGAATCTGCCTCCCGATCGACTGGAAGTGCTGGGATCGTATCCGCGGAGTGAAGCACTGAAGTGATAGACACTGTTCTTGTGAGCGGCAAGGCGCTAG
>JANOUN010000659.1:0-5988 GCA_031416875.1 Planctomycetota bacterium
GCTTGCCCACGAAGACTACGTTCGCAACTTTACGACAATCTGGACGAACAACAGCATTGGCCGCGGGACACCGCGTCGCGTCAGTCGGACGGGGATGGAAAAATTCTACCGCGAAGCATTTGCCAAGGATCGTCCGTGGAATGAAATCGTCGTGGATCTCGTCACTGCGTCTGGTCATTACGAAGAGAACGGTGCCGTAAACTATACGCTTGCTCAGATGCAGATGCCGGACGATGGTGTGCAACTGACTGCGATGACGGCTCGCCTGTTTCTCGGCCTGCAGGTTCAATGTACTCAGTGTCATAATCATCCATTCAATAAATGGCAGCAGGATCAGTTCTGGGAATACAACAGCTTCTTCCGCCAGGTGGGAAAAGAAGATCACCGAAAGCTTGATCCAAACACTGGGCGCATGGTCGATGATTATTCCGAAGTGGTCTGGCAGAATTTCTCGGGGCCGGTCTATTACGAGAAACGCAGCGGCGTGATGCAGGTAGCTTTTCCGCGATTTGAAGGGCATGAAGTAGATCCGGGTGCTGACACGGATCGACGAGTTGAATTTGGAAAACTGCTGACAGAGTCGGTCGATGGTCAGTCGCCTCACATCGCTCAGGCGATGGTGAACCGCATGTGGAGTCATTTCTTCGGCTATGGGTTCACTCGCCCGGTGGACGATATGGGTCCGCACAATCCAGCCAGCCATCCGGAGTTGCTGGATCGCCTGTCGCACGAATTTGTGGCAAGTGGTTACAACATCAAGCAGCTCATTCGCACGATTTGTGCGACCGAAGCTTATGGACTCGGAAGCCAGTTCAATGACAAAAACAAAACTGATGATCCGGCGGCTGGTGAAATGCCGTTGTTCAGTCACATGTATTTGAAGTCGATGCAGGCTGAGCAAATGTATGACTCGCTGATCGTGGCCAGCAACGCGCATCAGTCCGGTCGTGGTGGCTGGAGTGCTCAGGAAGAGCAACGCCAGAAATGGATGCAGCAGTTTGTGGTGGCCTTTGAAAATGATGAGAATGACGAATCCACAACCTTCAACGGTACGATTCCCCAGGCTCTGATGATGATGAACAGCGAGCTGATTGACAAAGCCTGCAGTATCGAACGCGGCAGCTTTCTGTTTGAAACGATGAGTAAGCCCGGCTCGGAACCACAAAAAATTCAGGATTTGTATCTCGCTGCGTTAAGCCGCCAGCCAACGCGGTTTGAAATCAGCAAAGTTCAGAAGATGCTGAATGCAAACAGCTACCGAAGTAACAAGCTCAATGGTTACCAGGATCTTTTCTGGGCATTGCTGAATTCGAATGAGTTTGTGCTCATTCACTGATGATATTCCCGCGAAACGGCGTGTTGCCGATTTCAACCGTCATTGCTCATAACGATAGATTTTAAAATCAATAACTTTTTCCAGGAGTAATCTGAATGGCACTTTGGACCAACTACGGTATGAATCGCCGTCACTTCATGCAGCACATGGCGACTGCGGCGGCGACGATTCCTGCGATGAACTTTTTGTCACATGTTCAGGCCAATGCCGATGTGGTCAAGGCGAACCAGAAAGCCTGTATTCTGATGTGGATGGGCGGCGGTCCCCCGACGATTGACATCTGGGACCTGAAACCTGAGTCGAAGAATGGCGGCGAATTCAAACCAATTGATACCGCAGCTTCCGGAGTTCAGATTTCTGAACACATGCCTGAAACTGCAAAGATGTTCCAGGATCTGTCGCTCGTGCGATCCATGAGTACTCGTGAAGCGGACCACGGCCGCGGGCGATACTACATGCAGACAGCGTATGTACCTAACCCAACGGTTGTGCATCCGACGTTTGGTTCAGTCGTCAGTTACGAACTGGGCAAGAACCGCAAAGCACTTGAGATTCCGGCATTCGTGTCAGTTGATGGTGGTGCTGGTCAGGCCGGTTTCCTGGGCATGACTCATGCGCCGTTCGTGGTTGATAATACCGGACGTATCCGGAATGCACCGACCCAGGAAGGCAAGGACCGGCTGAAAGACCGGCTGACGATGCTGGAAGAGATCGAATCCAGCTTCATGGCGTCCCGCCGCGGTGAACTGCCGGCGGCCCACAAGGATGTCTATCGCAATGCAGTCAATCTGATGACTTCAAAACAAATGACGGCATTTGATGCGGCTAAGGCGGAAGCCAGTCTTGGCCTTGAATCTGAATCCGAAGCCACGAAAGACGCTTACGGCAGGAACGGGTTCGGCCAGGGGCTGCTGATGGCCCGCCGTTTGGTTCAGGTGGGTGTTCCGTTTGTCGAAGTCAACATGGGTGGCTGGGACCTGCACGCGGGAGTCTTCGACACATTGAAAAATCAGCGATTGCCGCAGTTGGATAAGGGGATTGCCGCGATCACGGCTGACCTTAAACAAAGGGGAATGCTCGACAACACGGTCCTGGTGTGGATGGGCGAATTCGGTCGTACGCCTCGCATCAATCAAGACGTTGGTCGTGACCACTGGGCTGCATCATGGAGCGTGATGATGGGTGGCGGCGGATTGAAGAACGGTCAGGCTGTCGGGGCGACAGATAAGGACGGTCTGCAGATTGCCGACGGCAGCAAAGCGTACTTGCCGGGCGATATCTGGGCTACGGTCGCGATGGCGATGGGTATTCCGGTGAATACCGTTCATACTTCAAAACGCGGTCGTCCGATGAAACTGGCAAATGGTGGAACTCCGATTCAGGAACTGATTGGCTGATTTCACAGCGAAGTGAGAGTGTGTGGCGAGTGAGCGAAAACTCAGGAGCCCGGACTGATCAGTCCGGGCTCCTGATGTCTCTCCCGCATCGAAGTTCATGAATGTTGATCACCCGCGCTGAACAGCGTCGGAGAGAAATAGTCGAGACCTCTTCATGGCAGAGTCGTCATCACAATCCGCAACAGACATATCTGTCAGTCGACAGGCACCCAGTGAAGACTTTGTGCGTTTGTTTACGCAGTCCCAGCGAGCTCTCTATCTTTTTATCCTTCCACTTGTGCAGACGACTGCAGATGCTGAAGAAGTTCTGCAGGAAACAAACATCGTGATGCTGAGCAAATGGGCTCAATTTGAACCGGGAACCAATTTCCTGGCCTGGTGTCGGGCGATTGCCCGGCTGGAAGTTTTTCGCTTTCGCAGATCTCGTCACCATCGAGTTCTGTTGCTGGGGGATGATGTGGTCAGCTTATTGGCCGATCAGCTGGACGAGCAACCGAGCGATTTTGAACTGCGTCGCGATGCGTTAGCGGAATGCATTGGCAAGTTGCGATCGCAGGATCAGGAACTGATTCGGCGACGCTACACAACGGGATCGAGCGGCGACAATGTCGCGCAGCAGCTGGGACGTCCCGCGAATTCGGTTTATCAGTCTCTGGGACGTGTCCGTCGCGTGTTGCTGGAATGCATTCGCCGCCGACTGGCTGCAGGAGGTGTTCATTGAACACGCATGACGATAGTTTTATGACGCTTTGTAATCTGTGGTGCGAGCAGCAGTTAACGGCTGAGCAGTTACAGGAACTTCAGACGTTGCTGCGATCTGATCGCGGATTGCAGCGCCTCTTCGTCGAATTCACCCAACTGCACGGCCTGCTTGCGTGGGATGCAGGCGTTATTGCCGGTTCTGGCCTGAATGGAATTGGCAGAGACGGTGCTTTACAGCCGTCCATTGACTGTCAAATTGTTCCGGAAACGCGGCAACGCGGATCTAGTTCGACTGTCCGAGATTCGCTTGTAGTCCCGGCTTTAGCCGGAAAATGCGATGAATGTTCTTGGTTTGGCAGGCTAAATTTCCGCCTAAAGGCGGGACTACGAACAAAATGGGACAGTCGAACCAGGTACAGACCAGGACTTGTTGCCACCGCTGCCGCGTGCTTGTTGCTTGCCGGAATCGCAGCGATGAATTGGCATCGTGCGAGCGTCTGGCAACTTGCGGACGGGATGGCACAGCCTGGCAACGGTGAAGAACCCGTTTCGCATCAGCTGCCGCCGGATTCGGCTCAACTTGTTGACTCTCAGCACAACGATGCCCGGAACACGAATGCGAATCCGCTCAAGCCACTCTCTCTGAACGGTGTGCAGGCGCAGGCTGTCAGTCCGGATGTTGCAGCCACTCATCCAGATACTGGATCGACCACTGAATCCGTTTCAGCGACGACCGTGGGTCTCGATGATGCCTCGATCATTGCAGAAATTGATCGGCAGATCGCGGCGGCATGGTCGGACAACAAAGTCGTTGCGGCAGAAATCGCAGATGATCATGAATGGGTGCGTCGTTGCTTTCTGACACTCACCGGCCGCATTCCCACAGTTTCCGAAGCATCCGCGTTTGTTGCCTCCACCTCGCCACGAAAGCGAATTTCGCTTGTCGATTCTCTGCTGAATGATCTGCGGTTTGCTGAAAATCTCTCAGTCACGTGGACGAACCTGCTGATCGGTCGAACCAATGCGCGTCAAGTGGACCAGGAAGCACTGTATGGCTTTTTGCAGCGACAATTCTTAAAGAATCGCCCGTGGATGGAAACTGTCGGCGACCTGATCGCCGCGGAAGGCCGCAGCGACCAGAATGGAGCGACCAATTTTCTGCTCGCACACCTGAATGACCAGGCAACTCCGGCGACGGCTGTGACAGCACGCCTGTTTCTGGGGCAGCAGGTCCAGTGCACTCAGTGCCACGATCATCCGTTTGCCAAAGATCGGCAGCAGGATGAATTCTGGTCGCTGAATGCATTTTTCAAGCAAGCGGAACGCCGACCGCTGTCCGTGACGGCGACCGACGGGAAAAGTCAGAACGTGTGGACTCTGGCGGATACCGGTGCTGCCGGGATGACGTTTTATGACACCCTGCGAGGTCAGCAGCAGGCCGTGTTACCTGAGTTTGATGGTCATGCGATGCAGGCGGATGATTCCAGGTCGCGTCGGGCTGAACTGGTGCGATTGCTTGCCGCAGACAGTCATCACCGGGTTGCTCAGGCAATGATCAATCGCACCTGGGCTCAGGTGTTTGGATACGGGTTTACAAACCCGATCGACGATCTCGGGCCGCACAATCCGGTCAGTCATCCGGAATTGCTGGACTTTCTGACGCAGTCCTTCGCGGAATCTGATTACGACGTCCGACGATTGATGCGCTGGCTGACGCTGTCGCAGACGTTTCAGTTGTCGAGTTTGCAGACTGAGCAGTCATTTGCGATTGATGATCCGCAGGAAGGTGGCACTCCGCTGTTCTCCCGCGCGTATCAGCGTCCCATGGGACCGGAACAGGTTTACGATTCGATCCGGATTGCCATCCGTTCTGCGGCGGACCAGCCGATCGATTCTTCGATTGGCAGCACCCACCGTCGGGAGTGGGTTGAGCAGTTCGTGCAATCGTACGGAACGGATGAAAATGACGAACAACTGACCTTCGAAGGCAACATCACTCAGGCAATGCTGATGATGAATGGTGAGGATCTGCAGGCTGCGATCCCGCTGACAGCAGTCGAAGTGACAAAGACTGTTCACGAAGGTCCGCAGGGGATTCTGAAATCGCTCGAACGCATTGCGATGGCAACACTGAATCGCGAACCATCCGAACGTGAAGAAAAGATCTTCCGTGGTCGCTATCGGGCGCTCACGCGTTCGATGCCGAACGATCTGGCCATCCGCACGGCGACCGAAGACATGCTTTGGGCGTACCTGAACAGCAGCGAATTTACTTCAGTCCATTAGAACTGCAGCGTCAAACGTCAGCGTTTTCCCGGACGCCATTTCTGCGACAACACCGGCAGGATTCTTACCCAGCCACAATAACTGGTGATGCCGGAGAAGATCAGGCCGGATCCCATGAAAGCCGTGCAACACAGACCGATCGGTCGTGTCGCTGGTATTGCGGCCAGCAGGACACTCGCCATGACCAGCAGTCCGTTCGCGAATGTTGCCTGACGTTCAAGCGTCATGATTCAATCGCGCGCGGTTGAGGATGGCACATTCGTTTAA
>JANOUN010000660.1:0-11638 GCA_031416875.1 Planctomycetota bacterium
AGCTGCTTGTCACACCCTACGAATTTCAAAACTCCGGATACCATTCTGAACCTGGGTTAGAGCCCTTGGGGAACTTTGCGATGAGTCTGCGAGAGTTTACGGCGTCTGTAAAGAGTGGCAAATTTGGCGAGAATGGCAGGAAGTGGTTTCCTGCGCGTGGCTGAAAAGATACGCGGAGTTTATGAAGCACGGGGATGGCTCGGCAAGTGCCTGAGCCAGAACTCAACGAGATGGTTGATTGCCCTGAATCGTATGGCAGTGCCACAGGGTGCATGCCACCGGAGTCCCCAGGCGTTCCCACCGGCGTTTGCTCACTAACAGATTACAAATTCATAAATTGGCCAGGCGAGGCAATCGACGCAGGAGATGCGACAACTTTCATTTTAGCTGCTACTGTGCGGCTGTGTCAGGACGCATGACACGCAGAACGACTCGAAGCAGAGAGTCATCACGAAAACAACTCGCCTCGGAGAGTCAAGCGACAATGACGCCCCCGGAATTTTCTCAAGTGCCGTCCAACAGACTACGCCAGTGGGACAACGACCACGTCTGGCATCCGTTTACACCGATGTTGGCATGGATCGATGAACATGCGCCGATCATTGTGCGGGGCGAAGGGTTTGAACTGATTGATGTCGATGGTCACCGCTATCTGGACGGTATTTCGTCGTTGTGGTGCAATGTGCATGGTCATGCGGTTCCGGCGATTGATCGCGCTGTGGCGGAACAACTGCAGAAAGTGGCTCACAGCACGCTGCTGGGGCTGGCAAGTGAGCCGTCGATTCGGCTGGCTCGGGCGCTGGTGGAACGGGCTCCGGCGGGGCTGACGAAAGTCTTCTTTTCGGACAGTGGTGCGACGTCGGTCGAAGTCGCCTTGAAGATGGCGTACCAGTATCATCGCCAGAAATCTGAGGGTCCGGAAAATCGCGACACGTTTCTGTGCATTGGCAACGCCTATCACGGCGATACGCTGGGGACCGTCAGCGTCGGTGGCATTGAGTTATTTCACCGCTGCTACAAGCACCTGCTGTTTGCGACGCTCAGCACACCGTCGCCGGTGGTGACGCGTGTTCCGACGGGACACACCAAAGAATCATGGCTGGAATTTTGTTTTGAAGAGGTCGGGCGATTGATTCGCGCAAATCAATCTCAGATCGCCGGAGTCGTGATGGAGCCGATCGTCCAGGGAGCGGCGGGAATTCTGGTGCATCCGCCGGGCTTCCTGCGGCATGTCCGGCAAGTGTGTTCCGAATTTGACATTCCCCTGATTGCGGATGAAGTGGCCGTCGGATTCGGTCGCACGGGGACTCTGTTTGCCTGTGAGCAGGAAAGGGTGAGCCCTGATTTTCTGTGCCTGGCGAAAGGCATCTCAGGAGGCTATCTGCCGATCGCCGCGACGCTCACGACGGAACGTATCTATGCGGCATTCCTTGGACATCCGTCCGAAGGTCGCACATTTTTCCACGGGCATACGTATACCGGCAACGCTCTCGGCTGCGCGGCAGGGCTGGCATCGCTGCAGTTGTTCGAAGACAACCGCGTGCTGGAAAACATTCAGATCACATCCACGCGCATCGCCGAGCGGCTCGCGGTACTGCGGGACCATCCGCACGTCGGCGAAGTGCGTCAGAAGGGCCTGATGATCGGCATCGAACTGGTACGTGACCGTGACGGCCTGGTTCCGTTCGATACGAAAATGCGGCTGGGCCATCAGGTGACACTCGCCGCACGCCGGCGCGGCGTGATCCTGCGACCGCTGGGTGATGTGATTGTGCTGATGCCAGCTCCAGCGATGCCCGTGGAGTTGGTCGATCGGCTATGTGATGCAGCGATTGAATGTATTGAAGAAGTAACGAATTCGCAGGAGTGATCAGTGCGCTTTGCGAACGCACAGCCCCACCAGGTCTGTTGTGGATGGCATGAAAGCGAGAATTGGCGAGCGGCATGCGTCAGCTTGCCGGTGCAAAACACGAGGTATCGGAGGGCTCACGCCACTCCGTTCGCCGGACTCATTTCTGGCCGCGCGCAGGATAAACTGAGTCATCCTTCTCAGTGACCCCCATAAAATTCGCTGACTCTACCGGATTCTATGTGCTGGATGTTTGAACCACAAATCGACACGAATAAACACGAATTGTTAAGCATTCCATTCGTGTCTATTTGTGTTCATTCGTGGTTCCCGGTCCGGAAACCTCGCTTCAATTGGCGAACACATAGAAAACGGTACAGTCAGAAAATTCGCAAACCGCTCGTTTGCAATTCGGCAGATTCTGCCGCTGCAAATCCTGTGGTCACTGCGATTTACGACGAGAATTCCGGCCTTGATCGGATTTCACAAAGAGCCGTATGATGCGGCTCCTTTCACACGCTGCTCCTTCTGTCCAATCTGCTCGCCACCTCTCGATGATCTCCGATCCGCACCCGTTCAATTGCCTCGCAGGGTGAATTCCTTGGCCTCACGCTTGTCAACATCATCGATTCTGAGCCCGGCAGCGCGGACGGGCACGGTACGCGTCTCGATCGTGTTTGCAGGACTGATGTTGTTCGGACTGAGCGTGGGATGTAAAGGGACGACCGTTAAGGAAGACAATCCGGTCTTCACATCCGCCCCGCCGCGCAGATCACTCGTCAATCAAGCTGCTGATGCTGAAGAGCAACGATTAGCTCAACTGGCCGACGCGCCTGAGGGTGGCATTTTGCCGGTGGCCTTCCATGAAATCGGAGTCACCCCGCTGACGGGTTCCAGTGTCGTTGCGACCGTCAACGGGAAGCCCGTTTTCGTCGATGACATTCTGGGCGGCGTTCGCCGCAGAATCGAATCCGATCCAAATCTGTCTGATGAACAACGGCAACAGATTCTCATGCAATCGCTTCGCGCTCGCACACGGGAGTACACTGAAGATTCGCTCGTCATTCAGGCACTGGAGGCGACGATTCCGGAGGACAAGCGACAAATCATCCGCGATTCACTGGAACCAGCGTTTCAGGAAGTTTGCCAGAAGATGATGAAAGATAATAATCTGACGGCAGACGATGAGCTGGACAGTTGGCTTGAAGGCCAGGGCTTCACTCGCCGCGAAATGAAAGATACTTTCATTCGCCGCCAGTTTGTCGTCGGTTATGTGCAGTCAAAAATGCAGGTACCGAAGCAGATTGATCGAGCTGTTCTGGTCAAACATTATCAGGAGCATATCGACGAATACACTCCGGAAGAAGAAGTTCGATTTGCCGAAATCGTGGTCCGGTTCCGGGATCACGGAGGTCGCGAGGGCGCTGAAGACATCATGACGCAGGTGGTGCAGCGTTTGCAGCAGAAAGAAGATTTCGGCACGGTGGCTCAGGAATTATCGGACGTCCTGAGTGCCGAGAAACGCGGCGACATTGGCTGGATCAAGCGCGGCTCGCTTGCGGATAAAGAGCTGGAATCGATGCTGTTTGAAATGGCTTCTGGTGAAATGTCCAAGGTGAAGGTGCATGAGGATCGCTTTGAGGTTTACAAAGTCCTCGATCATCGTCACCCAAAAACTGTTGAGTTTCAGGCCGTGCAAAAAGAGATTGAGTCCAAACTGTTGGCTGAACTTCGTGATCAGGCGCAAAAGCAGATTCTGGACGACCTCCGCGCCAAAGGCACGATCATCACGATCTTCGACGGTGAAAAGCCCGTTAATAAACCAGCTCACCTGTGACGCATCGCTTCGATGCTCCCGAACGCTGCAGCCGAATTAACGTTCCACCACATCCTGCATGCTCTGCAATCCCAGCCTCGCGATTTCCAGAGGATTCCTGTCCCATAAATCCTGTCGGAACAGCTCCAGTGACAGATACCGGTCGTAACCGATCCCGGTCAGTTGGTCGCAGTAGAATCGCAAATCAATTGCACCGTCACCAGGCAGAACGCGATCCGAATCGTGCTGCGTGTGGGCTGGAGGCGCAGCGGGTGCGTCGTTGAAGTGCGAGATGGCAATCTGATGTGCCTGCAGTTTGCTGATCGACGCCGCAGAACCGCCGCCGCGCCAGCAGTGGAACGGATCGACAACAATCGTGGCGTCCGGATGACCTGAGCGTTGAATGATGTCGATCGCATCGTCAATCGTATTGATGTCATCGACGAATCCCAGGTACTCAAACGCCGGTTTCACGCCGTATGATTTCCCGAGTTCCAGCAGTTCGGCGTAGTGTCGGGCTCCGAGTTCACGATCGGCGATTCCGGGCGGTGGACCAGCGATGGAAAACTCGGCTCCCACGGCAGCCGCTTGTTCCAGCCTTCGACGGACCTCAGTCATCGCCACGTCGTGTTCGACTCCGGCGGGCTGAAACCAGCCGGCAAGATAAATGGTGGTGGGAATTTTCAGGCCGCTGTCGTCGATTGCCCTTCGGATCTCCGCCAGCGTTCCACCTGTCGCAAGATGCGTATCAATATGATCGTGCCAGAGTTCGATCGCGGAATAGCCTGCTGCGGCAGCGACTTCAATCTGCTTCAGGATGGGGGTGGTGGCGATCGTACTGGCATTCAGACAATAGCGAAATCGTGACACGGAACGGGCTCCCTGGCGGCGGATAAGGGGAAGAGCGGAGTGATTCAGAGTAAGAACAGAAACTGTCGCTATGATAGATCACATCGTTCAGCGACGCCAGAATGCGGGTTTCGTGCACCCTGGCAGCTCGCCTCGGAGAAGTCAGGTGACGGGAGGTACTCGACTCGGAGCGTAACGCGACGTACGATGCGGTTTCAATTCCCTGGTCTCTATCAGCAATCAACATCACATCCTTGAATTCTTCCTCTGCCAAAACAAACTGCCGCGTGTTGTCGTTGATTCCGCCAATGACGCAACTGAACACGCCCTATCCATCGACGGCCTATATCACCGGATTTCTGCGTTCGCGCGGCGTCGATGCGGTGCAGGATGATCTGGCACTGAAACTTGTGCTCCGGCTGTTTTCCTCGACCGGACTTACGGCCATCCGCGATCATATCGGTGCAGCCGGCAAGAAGATGTCATCCGCCGTGATTCAGCACTTCTGTGAGGAATTCGACCAGTATCATTCGGCCATCGACCGGACGATCGCATTCCTTCAGGGGCGCGACTCGACCCTGGCCCATCGCATCAATTCACGCAGTTTTCTTCCGGAAGGTCCACGCTTTCATACGCTGGATGTTTATGAAAGCGACGATGAAGACGGTGATGATGGGAACGGTGGCGATCCGCTGAGCTGGGCCTTTGGCTCGCTGGGCATGCAGGACAAAGCTCGGCACTTTGCCACGCTGTATTTGAGCGATATCGCAGACGTCCTCCGGGAAGCTATCGACCCTCGCTTTGAATTCGTGCGTTATGCAGAATCGCTCGCTGCCAGCCAGCCGACGTTCGATCCGCTCGCAGCGGCGCTGGCGGCACCGCTGAATCTGGTGGATACCACGCTGCGGGAACTTACGCTCGAATCCATTTCACGGCACCAGCCGGATCTGGTTCTCATCTCCGTCCCGTTTCCCGGCTGTATGTACGCGGCGTTCCGGATTGCACAGACAATCAAGATGCAGCATCCGGGGATTGTTACGGCTCTGGGAGGTGGATTCGTCAACACGGAACTGCGTGAGCTGGCAGAGCCTCGCGTGTTTGATTACTTCGACTATGTCTCACTGGACGACGGTGAACGTCCGCTGCTGGCATTGCTGGAACACCTGCGCGGCGAGAGACCTCAGTCGCAGCTTGTGCGGACATTCGTGCGAAGTGGCGAACCGCCAGCCGTTGTCTGCATCAACTCCGGCGAACCCGATATTCCTTTCGCTGAAATCGGCACACCCACCTGGGACGGACTGCCGATCAGAGATTATTTATCGACGCTCGACATGCTCAATCCCATGCACCGGCTTTGGTCCGACGGTCGCTGGAATAAGCTGACGGTGGCTCACGGTTGTTACTGGAAGAAGTGCAGTTTCTGCGATGTCACTTTGGATTACATTGGCCGATACGATGCTGTTGCAGCGTGCACGCTGGTTGATCGCATCGAAGCCATTGTGCAGGAAACCGGCCAGACGGGATTTCATTTTGTCGATGAAGCCGCTCCGCCAAAGGCGTTGAAAGCCATGGCAGAAGAATTGCTGCGACGCGACGCAGTGATTTCATGGTGGGGCAACATTCGCTTTGAAAAATCCTTCACGCCGGAACTTTGTGAACTGCTGGCGGCCAGCGGCTGTATTGCGATTTCCGGCGGGCTGGAAGTTGCGTCAGATCGCTTGCTGAATCTGATGAAGAAGGGTGTTTCTGTCTCGCAGGTGGCCCGAGTCACACGGGCGTTCAGTGACGTCGGCATTCTGGTGCATGCGTATCTGATGTACGGTTTTCCGACTCAGACCGTCCAGGACACCGTCGATGCTTTGGAGTATGTAAGGCAGATGTTTGAAGAAGGCTGCATTCAGTCGGGGTTCTTTCATCGATTCACATGCACGGTCCATTCGCCGGTAGGCACGAATCCGGAAGAATACGGAGTCAGTCTGATCCCGCTGCCGCCGGTGACGTTTGCCAAAAACGATATTGGATTCATCGATCCGACGGGCGTCGATCACGATTCACTCGGCACGGGTCTCAATAAGGGACTCTACAACTTCATGCACGGTGTCGGTCTGGATGCCGATATTCGAAGTTGGTTTCCAGGCCGTGTTCCGCGCTCGAAGGTCCCTCGCGATTATGTGATTCGAGCGCTGCAGGCGGCGACCAATCAATAGTCGTATAAAATCAATAGTCGTATAATAACCACTAACAAAACCTCCGTTGCCGCGTGTGTTTTTTCTGTCTGCGGATTGGCATACAACAGAAGAAAAAACGATACTGTTACGTGAATCTGAAACGGATTAGTCCCTCTCACTTTGGATGAAAATGATGATGATAATGTTGCGACGCGTAGCCTTGCTGCGTCTCGTGATGGGCATCCTGTCAGGCAACGCCGTGAAGGATTTTTCTTTGAAAAAAGGCAGCGTTGGTCAATGTCGTTCCGTGTGAGTTCAGGTTGTGTTTCAGCCACGGTGTGGCGAAAGGTCGTATCCACGGGCGCGAGCCCGTGGATCGTTCCCCGATAGGGTTTTTCAGTCCCAAAGGGACGGCATGTGTCTGTGCTGCGGGGTTCATGTCGTCCCATCGGAACTCACCGTAATTCTTCATACCGGGCCACGGGCCCGCGCCCTTGTCATGACCCACATCTTCGAGGCCCCATCCGCCTCGTGCGGATGGTGAATTCGATGGTGGGCTACACACGCTTTGTTTCAGCATTGCGCAAGACCCCATCCGTCTTGCACGGATGGTGAATGAGATGAAAAGCGCGGTCGAGCAGGCGGCATGACCCATAGAAACTGCAGGCTTCTCACGATGCTTGCGATCTTTTCCACCATCCGCACGAGGCGGATGGGGTTATGGTTCGTGTCGGCCGCGTTTCTAGCCAACCATCTGTGCTCACCGATCCGGACAAGTTGGGCAGTGATGGGACTTGCGTTGATACCTTCGTCTGGATGTGATCAATGCTCGATGGGACAAGCTCACATCGGGGCTCATGCACCGTTACAGTTTTTCAATTGCCGAAATCGAACGAAAACTCCGACATCCCAGCAACAAAGCGGGACATTGATTCTTTTGACATGTCGACGCTATCCCCTTGGCCATCTGACCGCCGCAGGTCTGTACAGATTTCCTGAATCTACCGGATTCAATGGGCTGGATGTTTGAAACACGAATCGACACGAATGAACACGAATGTCAGGCATTCCATTCGTGTCTATTTGTGTTCATTCGTGGTTCCGGGGCCGGAAACCTCGCTTCAACGGGCGGACACACAGAAAACGGTTCAGTCGGCAAATTTCAATCGTCTGTCGCAATTGCATGGGCTGCCATCGCGTGTGGAATCGAAAACCTGCTTACTTCCATTGAATTTATTCGAGATCGTCCTGAATGGACGTCGAAGGAACAGATGTGCGGCAGAATTCGCCGGTTCGTAGGATTCCCGGCACCAGTACCTCGGAGGTGCGGTCATGAAGCTCTTCAGTCTTCTTTCCATTGCAGGGCTCGTTTGCGGCCTTTGTCTACCATCACCTGCCCATGGCCAGGGACTTGGGACTGGAGCACCATTATTCGACGAGCATGGACAGGGGCCGACAAAGCACAACAGCCCTGGAGAAGTTCCGGCATTGCCAATTTCGGCAGACGTTGCCGCGGAACCGGATTATCGAAATGCTGGCGAACCTCTGCCACCATTGTCGCCTGAGATCCGATTTGAAGGCATGAACGTCGAGGAACCAACTTGTCCTCCGTTGCCTTTAATGGAAATGGGCCCACCGTTTGAAACAATGGCGCATCTTGCTCATTCAGACGGCATCATGCAGTCCCTGGATGACCAGATTGCGCAGTTGCCTCCGGTTTTTGTGCATCACCGCCAGACGGTTCGTGTTTCAGATCGCACAGCGGAAATCTGGGTCAAGCTGCCACGAGACTCACAGTCCTCCGTGTCGGTAAACTTCGTGGAGCATCCTCCTGAAGGCGATTTTCGAATCTTTCGGACCAGGATCAACACTCTCGAACCTCGCCGCTTCTACTTGTCTGCGAAACGCTGGGATGTTCATGCCAATCATTGGACTGACCTGGCGGCTGTACCAACTTTGTACAGTGATGAAACGCCGGATCTGGGCTATATCGAACTGGGGCCTGGACAGCGCCAGATAGTGACATTCACAGACTGCCAGCCACTCAAGACGTGTGTTGATGTCCCTTCACTTCATGCCCGGTTGACTCAGATTGAAGCGGATATCTTCAAAAATCACACGGAAGTCAAAGTGATGCTCGGTGGCACCGACACGCCACTGGCCGGAACGACTCAGGAGATCTTGCAGAACACATCGTCGATCGGAACGCAAGTCGCAGTCCTTCAGCAAACGGTTGCCCCGCACGACAAGTCCTATGGCGTGACCAAAGCGTTCTATTTCGACACGACCGAAAAGCTGATCGCCGGGAAAGTGGACGTTGATCCGACCGAAAAGCGGATACAATCTCTGAACTGGGGAAGCCATCCTGATAAGTTGAACATCATCGCTGCATCCGTTCCGAGGGCTCTTCCTAAAATTCCATTCACGGCGCAAGTCACGTTCATGATCCAGGCAGAGGGTCAGGCACCGTTTGCGACGTTGGCCTCAATCCCCATTGTTTTCCATGAGACCGCCGTCGGCTTCCAAGGCGAGGTCGATTTCAACGTCGATCTTGCGGCTCCGTTAGCGAACGCCTTCGACAATCAGCCCTTCCCGATGGAAGACCTCCAGTTGGCGGCAATGCTGGAATTCCAACTCGACCATGGCGAACTTGGATTCACCCGCGTGTCAGGGGAACTCGGAAACAAGATTGAGCTGAGAATTACGCAAAAGGCTGAGCCACCGGCGGAACCTGCACCTTAGTGCCAAGCCGACAAACCTGCCATTGATTCGTTCGCTTATCCTGCCTCATCACATCGAATGCATTTTGCGTCGGTGGCTCTCGTCAGTCAAATCGGTTGCCTTTCGTTTTTCCACAGACTGAAGCAAGCCCCGCATCACGGTCAGGCGTCGAACTTGATGCAAAACCAGTGCGTTTGTTGACACGACCCTTTGGCATCATTAGAAAGTGAGAGGACGAACCCGTTCTCTCACCACCACTTGCGGAGTCAGTTGATGGCCAAGAAGAAAGCAGCTTCAAAGTCCAAACCGACAACGGCTGCAGCCAGGAAAAAGACCGCTTCGAAGAGCGAGTCATCAATGTCCGGAGCCAAACATTCCGACAAAAAGGCTGCTCCGGCAAACAAGAAGCCGGCAAACAACAAGCCGGTGAAAGCTGCCAAGGCTCTGAAGCCAGTCAAGGCTGCAGGAAAAAATCCCAAGCCAGTCGCAGCAGCCAAGCGGAAAGAGGCCACGAAGGCAGCGACCAGGAAGAAGCCTGCGGCGGCGAAAGTATCTGGCAAGTCGGCGGCGAAGAAGGTTGCTGTCACGAAGCGTGTTTCCACTTCAGTGCTAACCAAGCCAACACCAATCAAAACAACGCCACCGCCACCAGAACTCCCAACCAAACCAACTGCACCACCTGGCATGGCAAAAAGAGACGTGGCCGGTGCAGAAGCTGCGGCCGCAGGTCTCGATGTTCTGCTTCCGACTGTCGCTGGCCGTTGTACCGGGACGATTGATCCCATTCCAGATCCACCAACCGGGATTTGCACGATCAAGGGGCAAAATACAGGTAAGCATTACTCCTACAAATGCCGTCCTGGAGACCATGAAGGTATGGTTGTTACGTTCGATAAGCACCCCACCAAGCCTACCGTAGCAATCAACGTCAGATGATCATTAACGCATCCGGTTGGGAGCGAATCCCGGTGCGACGTGATTCACCTTTGGTGGAGTTGCTGCCGAAAAGCCAATCCTCTTATTGACATTGACTCTTGTCTTTTCCAGGAGGTGCGATCTGAGATCTTCACGGCGATTGGTCTGAGTGTCTTTCTCGGCTGCAATTCCTGGTGATGATAGCTGATCGACATAAGCCGACCAGCGCAGGCCCATCAGGTCAAATACGGTCGGGTAGATCGTGGAACTACCAAGAATTATGTTCGTCTGTAATGAAGACTCTTGACTCGGCAGAGGACGGAAGGCCGCTCCGATTCCCGGTAGGTCCTCAAACAGCGGAACACCACGATCGGTGCGTGACGCCTTGAGAGCGACTGTGTACCGACTGATTTCACGGAGTTCGTAACTGCTTGTCTGCACGTCGGTATGGACAAAGTGTCGCTTAATCCGGCCCAGATGTTTCTCGTCAGCACGCACGGGTTCTCGTACGTTAGTGCTGTACATGTAATCGAAGCCGTACACGATCGAGTGTCCGTCCGGCTGAATAATCGGCTGTATCTCAAAGCCCGTTCCGGTCTCGAACTTGTAAATGGCTGGGTCGGGAATCAGCTTCTGCAGTTCAGAGCCGAAGTCCTGATTCTGCTCCATGCCAGGAATGCCCTGAATGGGGGCATTATTTCCGATGACGCCCAGAGGAGGCTGTCCGGACAACATCGCTGTACCAGCCAGGAATGTCCCATCCTTCAGCAGGTTGCCATATTCGTTCGCCAGAGCTTTCGATCCATTGAGGGCCTCGGTCAGCAGGATGTCGCGCTGCGGCAGATCGAATTCAAAGGTAGCAGAAGGTGAGACCTTGGCCAAAGTGCGGTTGTTAGTCAGCACCGTTGTCGTTTCGATTTGACCAAGGGTGACATCATAGGTCCGCGACACTCGACGAATCCGTTGAAACGCCGGCTCATAGAACTGAGCCGCCACATCATCTTCAACCGCGATGGCTAACCGTTTCAGATAGTTATCCACGTTGGATGAGTGAGCACGGAGTGCTTCCATCAGCTCGACGGATTTTTCCTCCTGTTCATCGATGAATTGATCAAGGAGGCGTTTCGAAAAGACGCCCTCTTCGCTATTGGCCAGTTCCTGATTCGCTTTTTCAGCGGCCTTTCTGGCGATTAGCAGATCCTGTACACGCTGACGGAACGTGCTTACCTCAAGTCCGTAGGGAGAATTCCGCTCCAACAGACTTATTTGTAACAACCCTACTAATTGAATGGTGTCTTCATCCAGTGTATTGAATTCGGC
>JANOUN010000661.1:0-2774 GCA_031416875.1 Planctomycetota bacterium
AGCCCCAGGCCCAGCGCTGCTACCAGTGGAACGGTGACGGTCGAAGTTGTCACACCACCGGAGTCGTAAGCAAGCGGCACAATTTGTTTGGGTGCGAAATATGTCTGAACGATCACGATCGCATAGCCGACCAGAATAAACCACGGCAGTGGAACTCCTGTGACAATCCGGAATGTGCCCAGTGTGACCCCAAATCCCGCTCCCAGTGCGACGGCTGCTCGCAGCGGCCACACCTGAAGCGTTCCGCCTGACACTTCATGAGCCTTGATCGCCACAGCCAGCAACGCGGGTTCTGCAATCGTGGCGCTGAAGCCAATCGCAAAGGCGAACAGGTACGTCCAGTAGTACCGGTACCAGGGCAAAGCCACGGTCATTTCCTCCCCGGCCTGACGTGCGGGATCCAGAAAATCGATGGCGGCCAGCTGCAGAGCCATAGCCCTTCCAAGTGGAAACAGTGCCAGATCCAGTCCGACCAGAAACATGGCCAGTCCCAGAATGACACAGACGAAACCGGCAGCAACGCGTCGCCAGTTCGCGATCGGACGCCGCAGAACCAGCAGCTGAAACACAAGGATCACGACCGCGATCGGCATAATGTCGCGGAGTGTGGTCCAGATGGATACAAAGAGTGCCCCGGCTACGCTCATGACCACAGAATCCCCATCAGAAGAACGAAGATGATTGGGGTGAGCGAGGCAAACGCAATCAGTCCAAACCCATCCAGCAGCGCACTGCGACCTTTGATACTGCTGGCTAATCCAACACCCAGCGCCGTGGTCAGCGGGACCGTAATTGTGGAAGTCGTGACACCTCCCGAGTCATAGGCGACGCCAATGATTGTGCGTGGGGCAAACTGAGTCAACAGCATCACCAGTATGTATCCACCCATGATGAAATAATGGAGTGGCCAGCCCAGAATGATCCGCAGCACGCCTGCCACCAGTGCGCATCCTACCGCGATCGCAACGGTGATACGCAGCGTGAACGCATAGCTTTGCAGCATGGCGTCATGTGCCACGGACGAATGATCGACAACGGCCAGTTCAGCGGCTTTGCCTGCGACGGCAATCAAGGCCGGCTCGGCGAACGTGGTTCCAAAACCGAGGGCAAATGCGAATGCAATCAGCCATGGCACACTGCCTTTTTTCGCAAAATCATGCGATAGCTGTGCACCAACCGGAAACAGCCCCACTTCCAGTCCCACAACGAACAGCGCCAGTCCTGCGATGACCAGCACAAGGCCACACACGATTTGACCGACATTTTCGAGTGGCTGTTGAAATACGAACAGCTGAAAGACACCGACTGTTCCAATAATCGGCAGAAGATCCCGGGTGCTGTTCCACAGCGGCTCAGCGAATCGGGACATCAGCGTTCTGAACTCAGCGACAGTCATGAAACACTTCCCTGAACTGCAATGCGGCGAGTCACCTTGGGAGAAATGACGTAAGCCGCTCGGTTTACGAATCAATCCCTCAGATCGGGCACACATATCCTTCCGGCTTGATCGCCAGTACCGAACAGTTCAGCTCCGGCAACAAACGCTCAGCCGTGTTTCCGATCAGCATGGCCCCCAGCCCTGGACGAGATCTCATGCCCATGACCACGACATCGACATCACGCTGCTTAACCAAAAGCAGCAGTTCCGTATCCGGTCGCCCCTTGCGAATCACCAGTTCGAAGGCAGGGCAATTCTCCAGCGCTGAAATGGAGTCTCGCAATCTCTCTTCGGCGGCGTTATGCCGGATTCGTGTCTCAGCAGCTTCCACGTCAGAACCTGCCAGCCCATGATGCGGCGTTGTTTCAAATGCGTGAAAGATGAGAAGCTGGCCTTTGCAGAGATTTGCGAATGAGGCCGCCAGTTCCAGCGCCCGTTGTCCTACGTCTGTAAGGTCGTGCGCGGCGAGAATGATCGTCCTGCCATCGTCCTTCTGAGGCTTGGCGACCCACACGGGACAGGGACAGTACCGCAGCAGTTTCATGGCCGTGCTTCCGAACAGCAGACGTGCGAGCGGGCCACGGTCACGGATACCGGCGATGACAAGGTCATGGTGAAACTCTTTCACTCGCTCAATCAGCCGTTCCCAGCTGGAACCGAGCCCCACGACGATCTCCGCCTTCACATTCTTCTGAGCGGCTTCTTCGGCAAGGGTTTTGAGAACATGATAAGCCTGGTCAAAAAAACTTCCCGCGATCCCGCGCTGTTGTGCGATAAGTCGCTGGGCATCAGCAGAAACATCCAGTGCTGTGTAGAAGCAAAGCCTGGCACCCGATTCTGCAGCCAGGGCCACAGCCTGTCTCACTACCTCCCGATTGGGAGCACTGAGCTCAGGGCAAACCAGCTTGTCACCGGACGACAAGTCTACGGCCACCAGAATGTTCCGGAACCTCTTCATCACAGTGCCTTTCGGGAATTTTCCGGGGTATCAGCTAGATGGGAGAGACGAAGCCGTCCGGCTTGACAGTCAGAATGCTGCAATCGCATGTGTCGAGCACTTTTTCGGCAGTGTTGCCCAGGAGCAGCCCTTTGATGCCACTGCGGCCGACAGTCCCGATCACGATCAGATCCGCAGCCTGATGCCGCGATATCCGTCGAATTTCCTGCCATGGTGTTCCCCAGGACAAATGCACCTGAATCTGCGTCCGATCGACCGCCAGCGAATCCAGAAATTCTTCCAGACGCCTTGTTGCTTCCTCATTGATCTCCTGTCGCAATGAGCTTCCCTTGGGAATTCGGGAGATCACGTCTTCCGGGACATCCCTGGAATCAACAA
>JANOUN010000662.1:0-3436 GCA_031416875.1 Planctomycetota bacterium
CGGAAGGGTGCCGTTCATGTAGCTCAGTCGCTCCGCCGACTGAGATTTTCCGGTGCCAATGTCGCCAACCGTTAACCGGCGACTTATGGCAACCGCGTCGTGGCGTTATTTACGAACAGGCGGAAATAGTTGCGAGTGCCATGGATTTGGCGGCAGTACCCTTCGCGGGTAATCGACGACGGCAAAAATGTAGAGCGCCACGATGGTTCGTCCGTATCTCGAAGCGGATGACTTGGGTGGTTGCGTGGGATTTATGTAGCTTGGACATTTTTGTCCGAGAACTCACCAGTCAGCGTGCTATCCCAGTCGCGATTCTTGGGCCGAACAACTTCCGTCTCGACGGCGTTCGATGGCTAGGCGACGGACATGAATGTCCATCCTACAAGAGGGCCCGCTTCGCCTTTTCGTAGTCTTCGGGTGTGTTGCAATTCATGGAACTTTCCAGATCCGGATCAACTTGTCGAATCGCATCCACCGGCAACCAGCGTGTTCGCAGATTTTCCGGCAACGCGGCGGCGACGAGTCACGGTGTTGACTCCAGTGTGACGCGCAGTTTGCAGTGCAGCGCGGCGGCAATGCGTTCCACTGTTTCCAGAGTCACTTTCGGGTCTGCCTGGTTCCACAGTCGAGACAGATTGCTGCGACCAATTCCCGTGCGTTCCTGCAGATCGGACAGTGACAACTGTTGCCGCTCCTTTTCGGCCAGCAACTGCGCCAGCACTTCGGCAGCAGCGGTCGCGGCCTGCTGCTTTTGTGCGAGCAAACGCTGCCCCACCGCACGATTCGCGGCCATCACTTCGGGACGTGATTCTTCGGCAATCGCCTTGCGAATTCGTTCGGCTTCTGCCGCCGTCGGAGCGCGACGACGAGACCCTGATTTCTCTGTCATAATGTGAGCCACATTACCATTCACTTCGAACGACCAAACAAATTCGAACCATGCCACTTCTCAACTCCCTCACCCCCGGACACCATATGGGACTGTAGTTTTAATCTCCCGGATCGGCATTTTCGTTTAACGGCGAGCCGCAGGCGCAGGCGAAACCCGGCGACGACGCCTGCGGCTTGCCGTTAAACGATTAAAACACTTTCCAAGGTGACTGGTATCAATCAACACTTGCCACGCCTCGCTCCCGTAATTCGGCGTCCGGACAAAGTTTTAGAGCAGTTGGTCCGCGCTGATTCGCCGCTGAGCCACCTCAGTGGAAACCAGGAACGTCCTGGCAATCGGAACAGCCATTGAAGCCGCCAGTGTTTCGGAGTCGAACGCATCTTGTGAATAGCCAGTTGCATTCAGTGTGAATTTCAGCCTGTCAACTTCATCCTTCAGTTCTTCGGGAGGTACAAGGATCAGCCCGGCAAACTCATTTGCCTGCCACTCAAGAATGCCATACTCCTTGTCTGGAAACTGCTGAGACTGCTCCTTCCACGTTTGCACGGAATCAAACGTGAAATCCCTCCACTGATCGGCATGCAAGAACCAATGTCCGACCTCGTGCGCCAAACTGAATCGATACCTCGTTTCGCGATGAGTGTAGACGTAATCGTCCACGCGAATGGTGGTCTTGTCCGCAGAAATGAAAGCGACAACATCGAAGCTCGACTGCAGCCCCGGCATCGGGACAATATCGATCCCCATCATAAACTCAACGATCGCTTCGATCGGAATTGGCAAGGTTCTGCTATTGTGAAAACGATTGAGAAACTGCGCAGCGTGGCCTCGGAGTTGCGACCTAGTCAGGAACGGTGCTTTCAATTCATGTGCTCCGGATTTGATCAATGAGTTTATCCAAAGATTCCGGATCCACTGGTGTGGCCCTCAGGGTTCTGAAGAACACAGGGAGCTTTTCAACCAGTGTCGCATCGTCCATGAGATCAGCTGGGATTTCACCCCGCTCGACAGACGCAACATCAAAAAAATCAGTCCAGGAATCGCTTCCGGGATGCAGGCCAAGGGCGTGTGCGTAGACCTCAACTTTTGCGCGACTCTCCGGAGGTGGATACATGCCCCGTTCCAGTCGCGAGAAATTACCAGCGTCGAATCCGTGGGTCAGACAGAATTCTCGAAGCGTCAACCCAAGCCCCTGCCGATGCTGTTTCACCAAAGCCCCGAATCGCTTTGACATGACCATTCTCCATAAACTCTCACCGTCAATAACGTTAGCGTTAATTCTGCTCCATCAACCCGCATCCGTTGTATTCATTGTACAGCGCATACAGCAGTTCGTCCAATAGCAGGTCCATTGTTTCGCCATTCCGGAAAAATAATCAGATGCCATCGTCGAAGGGACTCGAATCGGCATTTTCGTTTAACGACAAGCCGAAGGCGCAGGCGAAACCCGGCGACGACGCCTGCGGCTTGCCGTTAAACGATTAAAACGACAATCATAGACAGAAAAAGATGTCAAAGGGCAGGAAAAACGTAACCTGTCGCAAAGCGGATGACTGAGTTCGTGGGATGGGATTTATGTAGCTTGGACATTCTTGTCCGAGATCTTACCAAACAGCGTGCCATCGCCGTACGATTCGTGAGCGGAACAACTTCCGTCTCGACGGCGTTTCATGGCCATGCGACGGACATGAATGTCCATCCTACGGGAGGGCCCGCCTGGCCTTTTCGTAGTCTTCGGGAGTGTTGCAATTCAAGAAACTTTCCAGATCCGGATCGACCGTTCGAATCGCATCCAGTGGCAACCAGCATGTGCGGAGATTTTCCGGCAACGCGGCGGCGCGACGTTGGCCGGAGGCGATCAGTCGAGCGGCAGTGGCTGCCACCGTCGTGCGGTAGATGGCGCACAGGGGATAGGCATAATGGGAGTCGCGCACGGCAATGGCATCGAATTCTTCCGTGAGTTGATTTCGCATCAGGCTGATCACGTCCGGTTTCAGCAGCGGGACATCGCACGACGTGACAAACGCGGCGACGGGTGCGTCGGCCGAAGTTTGCAGATATGTCAGAGCCTGCGCGATTCCAGCCAGCGGTCCAGCGTCAGGGATTTCATCTCGCAGCACCTCAATGTTGCTCTCCGATTGAGGAATTTCCTGATCAACTGCCGCGACGATGAGAATTCGTGACACTTCTGGCTGCACAATACGGCAGATTCGCTGAAGCAGTGTTTCGCCAGCGAACGACAGTCGGTATTTTTCCTGTCCCATTCGACGACTCCTGCCGCCGCACAGTATAATCCCGGCGAGGTGCTCGATCTTGATCATCCAGAAATATCTCCAGTGATGGGGCGACTGTGTCGGCCGAATCGCGCAGCGCAGTATGCAGTCAAACCACAAGGATCGTAACGTGTTCGAAGAACAATCGCCTCAGCTGACCGGGGCGGAACCGACCAGTCCGGATCAGGCTCCACCGGAACAGACTCCACCAGAACAGGCCGGTCCATGGTATCGCGATGGCCTGCAGTTTACCTGTTCGCAGTGCGGGGAT
>JANOUN010000663.1:0-1991 GCA_031416875.1 Planctomycetota bacterium
GGGAGTGATCGCTGACGAGCCGACATCGCCGGGAGTGATTGCTTTCGAACGAAGCCTGCCACTGACCAAGGCCATACGGCCAGAAGTTTTCATTGCATACAAGATGAACGGGAAATACCTCACCCGAGAACATGGGTTTCCGGTTCGCGCAGTGGTCGGCGGGTGGTACGGCATGGCATCGGTCAAGTGGCTCACCAAAGTGACAGTGACCGCGACGCCATTTGATGGGTTCTGGCAGTCGCTGGAATATTCATATTGGCGGAGGGATCGCGGTCGTCCAACCCTCACCCCGGTGACCGAGATACAGGTGAAGGCCCAGATCGCCCGTCCGACGCGTCTGGAGGCGGTTCCGCCAGGCAAAGCCTGCCGGGTGTCCGGGGCAGCATGGGGCGGTGAGTCGGAGGTGGCGAAAGTCGAGGTGAGTGTCGACGAAGGGAGGACTTGGGCCGAAGCGAAGCTGCTGGGCGAAGCGATCTCGTTCGCATGGCGACTCTGGGAGTACACGTGGGAAGTGCCCAGAACTACAGGCCAGTATCAGCTTAGGGCGCGAGCGACCGACGCCAATGGTCGAACGCAGCTCGCGAACCACGATGAGGACCGGAGGACGTTCATGATAAACTTCGTCGCCGATGTTGAGGTGGAGGTCCGTTGAAGGCACCTGACCCGGTCCGTATCGTTGTTTTAAAGACTTCAGCACGCCGACAAGGTGCAGGAGCTGATCGGGAAGGAAGTCAGTTTTGTTGCCTGCGAGAACACACTGAAAGACAAGTCCATCCTGCGAGAAAAATTGCTTTCGGGAGTGACGACCGTTTCAGCGGGGGCCGTCGAGATCATCAGCAAGCAGCAGGAAGGCTACAGCTACTTCAAGCCATAACATGTTGGTGAGCGAGGAACGGGAACGGTGTTTGCACTGTCGAACAGGAGATCGAATTGGGTTGAGAGCCGCGCGCTCATTGACTTTCACAAAGGAGCTTGAGCGATGAATACAAAGCTGGAACAAACTAAGTCTGTCTGGATGCAGACGGGAGAACTTGTGCGGCCCGGCGAACTGTGACCTTGCCGCATTGAATCCTGTCGTGCTGCCGCTGGAACCGCCACTAATCGCCGGACTTTGAATCGGTTTCCACGAGCTCCGGCCGGGAAGGAGTATTCGAAAGCCTGGCTGCCGACGAAACGGAATTAACAGAAATCAGACTGTGAGGTTACCCATGGAGAATTCCAGAAAAGTGTCTGACACAATGGGCGATGTGAGTGTCCCGTCGCATGCTCATTATGGCGCACAAACGCAGCGGGCCATTGAAAACTTCGTGATCTCCGGAATTCGCTTTCCCCGACGGTTTATCCGTTCGCTGGGCCTGGTGAAGGCTGCGGCTGCCGAGGTCAATCAGCAACTCGGACTGCTCCGGACTGATTACGGCGACGCCATCGTGACGGCCGCAAACGAAGTCGCCTTCGGTCGGTGGGATGACGAATTTGTGCTGGATATTTTTCAGACCGGCTCCGGCACCTCGACCAACATGAATGCCAACGAAGTAATCGCCAGTCGTGCCAACGAGTTGATGGGCGGGTTGAAAGGAGACGTCCGGCCCATTCGGCCCATTGAGGATGTCAATCGATGTCAGTCATCCAATGACGTGATCCCGACGGCAATTCACCTTGCGGCGCTGGACGGAATCGATCATGACCTGTTGCCGGCTGTGGAACAGCTTGCCGCAGGGCTGGAAGCGAAGGCGCGGGAGTTCCATGATGTTTTGAAGACTGGCCGCACTCATTTGCAGGATGCCGTTCCCATGTTACTTGGACAGGAATTCAGCGGCTGGGCTTCGCAGCTGCGTCACGGTGCAGCAAGAATACGCTCGATTCGGGCTCACCTGCTGGAACTTCCAATCGGCGGCACCGCGCTGGGAACGGGGTTGAACGCACATCCTGAGTTTGCCACTCGGATGTGCATTGTGCTGTCGAGGACCGCAATCCCCGGCGTTCGGAATGCC
>JANOUN010000664.1:0-1537 GCA_031416875.1 Planctomycetota bacterium
TCGCAGTATGGTTTCCAGTACTCGCACGAGTGTGAGTCGAGTAGCACGCTTCCTTGCTTCTGTATCCTTAATCCCGAATCCCGAATCCTGCAGTTGTACTTTGGCCAATTCTACATACCAGTCGCAATAGGTATCCCACACCAGTTCATAAACAGTGCGTGCCGCAAAATCGAAACGATACTCAGCAAAGTGCTGTGCCATTTCGCCTGAAGCCTGTTGCAGGCGGCTGATCATCCACTTGTCGGCCGCAGAGTATTCCAGTGGCAGAGTAGTATCCAGACCAACATCTTGCCCCTCGCAATTCATCAGTACAAAGCGCGTGGCATTCCACAGTTTGTTGCAGAAGTTACGATAGCCTTCGCAGCGCTGCATGTCGAACTTGATATCGCGGCCGGGCGAGGCGAGAGAAGAGAACGTGAAGCGCAAGGCATCGGTGCCGAAAGCGGGAATACCCTCGGGGAATTCCTTGCGTGTTTTCTTTTCAATGCTTTCTGCCTGCTTTGGATTCATCAATCCGCTGGTGCGTTTTTTTATCAGTTCCGGCAGCGTGATGCCATCGATTAAATCAATAGGATCGAGCACGTTGCCCTTGGATTTACTCATTTTGTGGCCTTCCGCATCGCGGATCAGGCCGTGTACATACACATCCTTGAACGGAATTTTTCCGGTGATGTGTTTGGTCATCATCACCATGCGCGCCACCCAGAAGAAGATAATGTCAAATCCGGTCACCAGCACAGAGGACGGCAAATAGAGATCGAGCGCGGTGTTGGATTTTTTCGGGTATTCCGGTGTCCAGTCCAGGGTGGAGAAGGGCCACAGCGCGGAAGAGAACCAGGTGTCGAGCACGTCGTTGTCGCGGTCGAGTTGTCCGGCGTAGCCCGCCTTGTCGGCCAGGCGGCGCGCTTCAGTTTCGTCGTGGGCGACGAATACTTCGCCATTCACGCCGTACCACGCCGGAATCTGGTGTCCCCACCATAGCTGGCGCGAGATGCACCAATCCTGGATATTGTTCAGCCACTGGTTATAGGTGTTGACCCAGTTTTCCGGAACGAATTTGATTTCGCCGTTGGCGACGCATTCAAGCGCCTGCGCGGTGATGCTCTTGCCCTCTGCTCCTGGTTTGCTCATCGCAACGAACCACTGGTCGGTGAGCATGGGTTCGATCACCACGCCGGTACGGTCGCCACGCGGAACCTTGAGCTTGTGCTTTTCAGTCTTATCCAGCAGGCCGGCTGTCTCAAGGTCGGAGACAATTTGTTTACGCGCATCGAAACGGTCAAGACCGCGATACTTCGATGGAATTGCGCCGATTGTCCATTCGGTCTGAAGCAGCATTCCGTTGCTAACAATCGTACCATCTGGACGACGAGCTAAGTAGCGCTGATCAAGAACCCAATCATCTGCTTTGGTTTCTTTAATGTGGCCATCTAAGGTGAGAACCGAAATTAAAGGCAATCCATGACGTTGTCCAACCGCATAGTCGTTGAAATCATGCGCTGGCGTTACCTTCACCACACCCGTGCCAAATTCCTTG